>JBEKWZ010000173.1:0-6677 GCA_049512555.1 Candidatus Sulfotelmatobacter sp.
CCCGAAAGAATTGACGGAATCGCTGGAACGCACGCACGTTGGATTGAAGGGGCCGGTTACCACTCCGGTGGGCGGCGGTTTCCCCAGTATCAATGTTGCGCTGCGCAAGAAGTTCGAGCTTTACGCGAACTTCCGCCCGATTCGAAATCTACCGCACATTCCGACGCGTTATCCCGATGTCGACCTGATTATCGTCCGCGAAAACACCGAAAGTCTTTATTCGGGACTTGAGCACGAAGTTGTACCGGGAGTAGTCGAAAGCTTGAAAATCATTACGGAAAAAGCTTCGACGCGCATTGCGAAGTTTGCCTTTGAATACGCACGCAAGAACCAGCGGAAGAAGATTCACGCCATCCACAAAGCAAACATCATGAAGCTGTCGGACGGACTCTTCTTGCGCTGCGCCCGGAATGTCGCGAAGGACTATCCAGAAATTACTTACGGCGAACACATCGTTGACAACACCTGCATGCAACTGGTGATGAATCCGTATCAGTACGACATGCTGGTCATGGAAAACCTGTACGGAGATATTCTCTCGGATTTATGCGCAGCCTTTGTGGGCGGGCTGGGATTTGTGCCCAGCGCGAACCTGGGCGATGAATGCGCGATCTTTGAAGCTGTGCACGGGTCGGCGCCTGACATCGCCGGCAAGAATCTGGCGAACCCGACGGCGCTGCTGCGGTCGGCACTGCTGATGGTGCGGCATCTCGGGGAGCAGGCTGCTTCAACGCAGATTCGGAATGCGCTGGAGAGAGTATACCGTCATCCGGAAAAGCTAACACGCGACATTGGTGGCAAGGCGGGAACTTCACAGTTTGCCGACGCGGTGATCGAAGAAATGCAGAGCAGCACGGCCGAACCGCCGGTCTAAACTTTCTGCGACTCGATCGCGCGAACACGTCAGCGGCGCTTCAGAGCTTCCAGTTCTTCCAAGGTGCGGGGCCAGTCCGATCCTAGTAGGCGGGAAAGACTCCGGTCGGCAAGAACCTTGCCGCCGGTCTGGCAGCGCGCACAATAATTCGTTTCCTTGTCGGCGTAACGAATCCGCAGAACTTTATCGCCGCACCTGGGACAAGGCTGGCCGTAGCGGCCATGCACGGCCATGTCTTTGCGGAAGGCGGTAACTTTCTCCGGGAAGGTCGCCGCGGCCTCCGCGCCGAGCCGGGTCGTCCAGAGTTGCAGGGTTTGCTGCGTCGCAGCGAACAGCCTTTCCCATTCGGCGGGCGCGAGCTTGCTCGTTAGCGTGATCGGAGAAAGTTTGGCCGCGTGGAGGATCTCGTCGGAATAGGCGTTGCCGATGCCGCTGAGCAGACGCGGGTCGGTTAGAGCACGCTTCAGCGTATGATTTTCGGCCGTCAGCACGGCGCAAAAGGAATCCAGGTTCGCGGTGAAGACATCGATTCCTCCGGCGTCGAAAGAGCGCAAACCCTCCTCGCCGCTAACCACGTGTAACGACGCCCGGTGCTTGGCGCCAGCCTCGGTAAGCACGAGCGAGCCGTTGGGAAAATCGAAGGCGGCCAGATTCTGACGGCCCGCCAGTTTGACATCGGGAGTGCGCCAGTGCAGCCGCCCGGCAATCATCAGGTGCAAGACCAGCCAGAGATCGCTGCCAAAGCCTATGGCGATGCGCTTGCCGATGCGGCGCAACTCTTCCACGGCACGTCCTTCCACACTTGCGAGCGGGGGCTGGGCCGTTCGCAACAGGAACGGACTCGCCAGCCGCACTCGCTGCAGCGGTTGGCCGACGATGCGTGGTTCGAGGGCGCGGATGTAAGCGGCGATGTCCGGCAACTCTGGCATGATTACCAGATTGCATCGGCGCCTCAGATTTTTTCAACACCACAGCGCGCTGTGCAACATCTTCGTCAAATTTTGCAATCCGCCATTGACTCGCGCGCTCGGTTCGGAGTACATTGCACCGTTCTGGGGAAACTGGGGAAAATGACGCGCACATCACGGCGTGTGGGGATAGTTCTCTTTCAGCTCGGTGGACCCGACACGCTGGAAGCGATCGAACCCTTTTTGTACAACCTTTTCTGCGACCCCGATATTATTGACTTCCCTTTCGCCCGCATCGGGCGCAAACCTCTCGCCAAGCTGATTTCGACTACGCGCGCGCGCAAAGTGCAGCACCACTACGCCACCATCGGCGGCGGCTCGCCGATTCGCCGGCACACGGAACACCAGGCGCGTGCTCTCGAGACCGAACTGCGACTCCAGGGAGTCGATGCCCACTGTTTTGTGGCCATGCGCTACTGGCATCCGTTTACGCGCGAGGCGATCGAGCAACTGCAGGCGGCGCAGTGCGACGAAGTCGTGCTGTTGCCGATGTATCCGCAATATTCGTCGACCACCACGGGATCAAGTTTGAACGAATGGCGACGGCAGTTCGCGGATGACGTGCCGGTTCATTGCGTCGAGCCCTTCTATTGCAATACGACGTATCTCGATGCCGTGATCGAAAAAGTGAACGAGGCCCTCTCGCGTTTCCCCGTGCCCAACCGGCCGGAGATTGTTTTCAGCGCGCACAGCCTACCGATGTCGGTGATTGAGAAGGGCGACCCGTACCAGCAGCAGATTGAACAGACGGTGCAGCTTCTGACCATGCGCGGTGGCTGGGCCAATCCGCATCGCCTGTGCTACCAGAGCAAGGTCGGAGCGAGTCGCTGGCTGCAGCCTTCCCTGCATCAGACTCTGCGGCAGCTGGCGCAGGAGCACGTGAGTGGGGTGTGCGTCGTGCCGGTGGCCTTCGTTTCCGATCACGTCGAGACTTTGGGAGAAATCGATCACGAGGCGCGGGAACAGGCGCAGCGCCTGGGGATGACTCAGTTTGAAATGAGCGCCGGGCTGAATGATTCTTCGCAATTCATTGCAGCCCTCAGCCAGATCGTGCAAGAAACTCTGGGTGAGGCGCATGAATTGGTTCCGATTCGTGACGCACGAAGGACATTCGCGGTTCCGCAGTACGCGGCAGCCAGCGGTTTGGACTAGGGCTAGTCATTAGTCGTCGGTCATCGGTCAAGAGTCAGAGGAGGGAGTTCATGGCGGAGGAGACCGGGAAGGTCAATCCGAATCCCGAGGTCGCGAAACCCGTCGCGAAGCCTGCGGCACCGGGAGCGCAGGATGCCACAAAGTATGTGGGCACACCCGCGGTGGGGACCTCGAAAGCGGCAGCAGCGGCCGGGGTGGGCGCTACCGCACCGTCGACGGAGATTGACCGGCATCGTCGTCGTTTCGTCTGGACCATGGTCACGGGATTCCTGTTGGCGTGGTTCCTGGCGTTCTTCCGATTCTTTCTGCCGCGCACTCTGTTCGAACCTAACTCGGTTTTCAAAATTGGCTATCCTTCGGAATTCGCGCTCGGAGTCGACACCAAGTTTCAGCAGAAATTTCGCATCTGGGTCGATCGCACGCCTGACCGGCTGTTCGTGATCTACGCGCGCTGCACGCATCTGGGATGCACGCCCGACTGGAAGCCCAGCGAAAACAAATTCAAGTGTCCCTGCCATGGCAGCGGTTACGACAGCGAGGGGATCAACTTCGAAGGACCCGCACCGCGTCCCATGGATCGGGCGCATGTGGAATTGGCACCAGACGGGCAGATCATTGTTGACACCTCGCGGCTCTATCAGTGGCCGAAGGGACAGCCGAGTAAGTTTAATGATCCGGGAGCATTTTTGACTGGAGTGTAACTAAGCGCGAAAGCAGATTCCTCGCGCCAGAAACAAGGCGCTCGGAATGACAGGGATTATTTAGAGCGGAATCTTATGGCTGACGAAAACAATCCGAACGGCGGTAACGGCAGCTCTACTGGCAAGAATGGGAAAGTCGGGCTCGTCGAGCGCGTAAGCACGGGCGTGAAGGACGATATTCAGGCGCTCAAAACCGACATCCCTGCCAAGGCGAAAGAGCAAATCGAGGGCCTGAAAGATCCGACCAAGACCCAGGTCTACACTTCGATCTTCCGCCACAAACACGACGACACGCCGCGCAATCGGGCGCTGGGTGTGCTTTCTAACGTGTTCCTGCATTTGCATCCGGCAAAAATTAACCGCGACGCGGTGCGCTACAGCTACACCTGGGGCATGGGCGGGATCACCTTCTATCTGTTCATCATCCTCACCTACACCGGCGTGCTGCTGATGTTCTATTACCACCCGAGCAAGGTGCAGGCCTTTCGCGACGTGCTGTATCTCGAGCACGATGTGCCGTTCGGGAAAATCCTGCGCAACATGCATCGCTGGGCAGCTCACCTGATGGTGATCGCCGTATGGCTGCACATGTTCCGCGTGTTCCTGACTGGCTCGTATAAAAAACCACGCGAATTCAACTGGAATATCGGCGTGCTCCTGCTGGTATTTACGCTGCTGTTGTCGTTCACGGGATATTTGTTGCCCGACGATCAACTCGGATTTTGGGCGGTAACGGTGGGAACGAATATGGCGCGCGCGACGCCGCTGCTGGGGCACGAAGGCCCGTTCGGATCGATGCTCGGCATGACTCCCTACAACGATGTGCGCTTCGGGTTGCTGGGCGGGTCGATCGTGGACGCGAACGCGTTGCTGCGGTCTTACATCTGGCATTGCATCGGGATTCCGATTGTGGCGTCGGTGTTGATGATTGTGCACTTCTGGCGCGTGCGGAAAGATGGCGGGATTTCGGGCCCGGCTCCGGTGATGCTGGAGGCGGAAGCCGATAAGCCGCGGCGCGGACCGAAGGCGGCGGGAGAGTGATGACTGGCAATCAAGCTTAAGCGATGTCATTCCGAATCGGTCTGAAAGACCGGTGAGGAATCTGCTTTTGCGCCGGCACAGGGTTAGCAAAGCAGGTTCCTCACCGGGCCTTGCCCGGTTCGGAATGACATCGGAGTGCAGTGAAGATCGAGAGAAATTATGGATTGGCGACAACTTTGGGAAATCTGTTCGGCGCCCGACAACGTGCCGATCGTGGGCTTGATCCCGCTACTGGCCTTCTACATTTATCTGGCGGTGAAGCAGGCGCGGGCCAACGATGTTCTCATCGCGCAGCTCGAAGCCGATCCCGCGCTGGCCAAGACTCATCACCGCAAGACTTGGCCCTTCAAGCCGGGCTGGGCGAAGGAAGTGCACGTCTGGCCGTTCCTGCTGCGCATCGAATTTCTCGCCGCCATCATCGTCACCATCATTCTGATGATCTGGTCAATCACCCTGAACGCGCCGCTCGAAGAGCCCGCGAATCCTAACCTGACCATGAATCCGGCGAAGGCTCCGTGGTACTTCCTTGGACTGCAGGAAATGCTCGTTTATTTCGATCCGTGGATTGCGGGCGTGGTGATGCCGACCATGATCATCATCGGCCTGATGGTGATCCCCTACATCGATACCAACCCGCTGGGCAGCGGCTACTACACCTTGAAGCAGCGCAAGTTTTCCATTGCGACGTTCATGTTCGGCTTTGTCATCCTGTGGGTCGCGATGATCATTATTGGGACGTTCATTCGCGGCCCCGGCTGGCAATGGTTCTGGCCGGGGCAAACCTGGGATCACAACCGTCTGATTTATGAAGTGAACCGCGATTTGCCGGATCTGTTCAAGATCACGTCCAACATGGGCAAGGCGATTTTTGGCGCGATTGTGGTGGGCGGATTTTATCTGGTGGGCGGTGGCGCGGTGTATTCGCTGTTCCGTCGAAAAATGCAAAAAGATTTTCAGCGCATGAGCCTACTGCAGTTTTCGCTGATGGCGTTTTTGTGGCTGACCATGCTGGCCCTGCCGCTCAAGATGGCGCTGCGGCTGGTCTGGCACATCAAGTATGTGTGGATTACACCGTGGTTCAACGTGTGAAAGGCAGCTACTAGCTTCTAGCTCTTAGCTAGGAGCTTCCGAGAGAACGGTTCAACGTTTACGAGGGAGAATCTGGTGCCTGAGAAACCGATTCCCGAGCAGGATCCGATAACTGGAAAATCGTACGCGCTGCATTACCTGATCGCGACGGTGATTCTGATTGGCACGCTGTTCTGGGCTTTGTACGACGAGGCCTGGGGACAGCGGCCGTGGAAGGCCTTTCAGGATCGATGGAAGGAGCGCTACAGCGCCTTCTTGAACACGGCGAAATCGAAGTCGGCGAAATCCGAGCAATCGGTGGAGCAAGATCCGCAATACGCCGCTCTGAAGCAGGGTTACGAGAAGGCTTATCAAGATTCAAAGGCGGCGAGCGACGATGCACGCAAGAAACTCGACGATGCCAGCGCGCGTCTGCTGGCGGTGCAGAGCGTCTTCACCGACCGCCGCGCTTATGTGAACGCGCTGACCTACGAACTCGAAACAAGTGCGAGTGCTTCGGCGAAAGCCAGCAAGCAAAAAGAAATCGACGCCTACAAAGCCGAGCAGGCCACGGTCGAATTTCCTGACGGCAGCAAGCAGAAATTCACGTTCCCACAACTGGAGGAGAAGTACAACGCGATCCGCGACGAGCGCACAAAACTGAGCCTCGAACTTGGCGACGTGCTCAAGCCGGTGACTGCAGCCAAGGCGAAGATGGATGAGTACATCTCGGACCACATGGTCGACCTGACCCCGGCGCAGATCGAAGGCCTTAAGAAAAGAGCAACGGAGTGGGATCCGGCCATCGTACAGATCAACGTGGCTGACGCCAACATCGTGGACCGCTGCGAGTCCTGCCACATGAACACGCGC
>JBEKWZ010000174.1:0-6676 GCA_049512555.1 Candidatus Sulfotelmatobacter sp.
CCAGACTAGCCAGAGTCTCAAGAAACTTCTCTCAAGAAACTCCTCTTGTCGAGGCCTGCCGGGCTATGCCCGCGAGATGACCCGTTGCAGCTGGTCTAGAAACACTGAAAGTTGATGTTGACCTGTCCGTGCATCAACTGGTTGGAGGTCGATGTATTCGCCAGTACCCAGACGGCAGCGGCCTTCGGATTTCCCTTCGTCGAATTGATGTAGTAGCGCCAGCGAACCCATCCATAGCTATGCTTGATGTTGTCCACCGGGTTTACGTCTGTGTCCACACCGTAATCAAAAACCTCGCGAGACTGACAGGAGTCGACTTTCCCCGAGACACTGCAGCTGTACGTATATTGCAAGGGCAGGGTTGTGATGGAAAACGATTCTGGTGGATTTGCGCGGTGGTCGGTAATAGTCATCTTCTCTGGGACTCGCACTTTCAGCCAAGCATAGTTGAGATCCTGAGCGTGACTTTGTTTTACCTGATCGACGTAGGTGAAGTAGTTCGTATTGTTCGACAGGTTGGGAGGCGGCGGATTCCAGATCGAACTGTTGGCGCCTCCCGGAGCCGCACACCGGGCCGCCCAGCGCATGGAGAAGTCGGCCGTGCTGTTCTGACTGCCGTTGTTCAATTTCCTGCAGCTGCTTGGATCGTTCCAGTGGTTGACGCCATTCCAGTCGTCCAGTTCTGTGACCCATTGGTAGATGTAATTTGAATCATAAAGATTGATGTCCCAGGGATTCCCTTGGGGATTTTTGACGTAGTACACCTTTTTTTGGCTTTCGTCCCAGACGGTATAGACGTAGGACGATGGCAGGCCGTTAGTGATTCCCTCCATGTGGTAGCCGGAGGCCAGTCCTGGGTCCATCACCATTACACTCAAGACATCCCAATAGTTGTGTCCTGCGGGACAAGAGATGGTTGACTGAATCTGGGCGAAAGCGCCGGGTGCCAGCGGCAAACACGTTGCCACGGCGAGCAGTCCAAAGACTAGAGCGATTCTGCATGTTCTCATTAAGGTCACCTCGCTTTTCCGTCTGCGCGATGGCCGGAGTAGCGGTCTCACGCGACGAGCGCCAAGAAACCACCAGGAGTCTTTGATTGACTAGAATCTTCCTGAGATTGGTTGGATCACACTGGGCGCAATATAAGTCGGCGAGGTGTCAATACGCTAGATTACTGAAGTATAGAAAATAGAACCTGTAGTCCGTTTTGGGACCGACCTTGGGCCTGGAGGCGCCGCTTAAGCCGTTCTTGACGAGGTTGGAACAGAGGAGAAAGCGAGATGGCCGAAAGCGGCACGAACCACGTCCGAGTCTTACAAGTATGTGAAGGGTAGAGGGGATCTAGTCGTGGAGAACGACGTTGAGAAGTGAACTGTGAACTTGCAGCCCGCTGCCGCCATAATCAAGGAAGCCTAACTCTCTGAACCGATTCATGAAAAAGCTGACCCGGGAGCGAGTGGTCCCTATCATCTCTGCCAGGGTCTCCTGACTGATCTTGGGGATCACAGTCTCAGGCACGCCTTCCTTGCCGAAGTGAGCCAGTAACAGCAGAAGGCGAGCCAGCCTCTTTTCGCTGGAATTGAAGAGCTGGTCGACCAAATCCTCTTCGTAGCGAATGTTCCGCGCCAGCAGATACGCCACGAACAAATCAGAGAATGTGTGTTCACGGTGAAGCGCCAGCATCATCGCCTTCTTATCAATGCGCAGAAGGTCGCAGTCCGTCATTGCGGTTGCAGACCCCATGCGCAAAGACTGCCCAGCCAAGGAACCTTCTCCAAAGAAGTCTCCCTCGTTCAATATGCCCAAGGTGGCTTCCTTGCCAACCTTCGAAACCACGGTGAGTCGAACCTTGCCGCCTTGGATATAGAAGACCGAGTCAGCCGCGTCGCCCTGCGCGAAAATGGTCTGTTTCTGAGGAACAGCCACAGACTTCCTACCCTCACCGATGGTGGCAAGGAATTTCTTCGGGTCGAAATCGCGATTGTTCTTCACTAAAGTAGTTGGTGCCGTCAAGGGACTTCTCCCGGCGAAGGGGTACACCTTCCACATATTGTGCCAGAAGGGGAATCGCGGAAGATGTTCGGTTTTGCTCACAATCAGGAACAAACTGGGGGGCGTTCAAAATGATATTGTCGAGCCTAAAACGTCGAGAATGATCAATATTGGACATTTCCACAGCCAGAAACGCTGCATTATATGAGGATGAAGACCAAAGAACTCACCCTAAAACAGATATCGTCCGTGCCTTGTACGACATGTGGCGCGGCGGTCGGAGAAGCCTGTGAGTTGCATTCCGGCGCCCCTCGCACCGAGCCACACCGAGACCGGAAACTCTCCGCAGCCGAGGCCGCGGATAGGGGACTTGGCAAAGGGTGAAAGCCAGCGGGATCTCCTCGGTCCCCAGCAAGTCGACGATTTCCTCGTACGGCAGAAACGGGGACTCGGACGATTCGCCCGCTCCGCCACTGGCCGATTGGCTGCCACTCCGAAACGAGCGAGTTATCAGTCATCAACCCATCAATGAGAATGCTTTCGGCAGCAGGGGCAGGAAAATCAATCGACGTGTTCGCCTTCTTCAAAGTCTCCGTCCGCAGAGGGGAGGACGTCCATTTCCCCGGCAACCCACACATACAGGGTAGGCAGCAGGAAGATGCTCATCACCAGGTCGGCGATCAAGCCGCCCACAATCACGATGGCAAAGGGGCGCTGAGAGTCGGAACCAATCGCGTGTGACAGGGCAGCGGGCAGCAAGCCCAGAGTCGCGACCAGCATGGTCATCATGATCGGCCGCAGTCTCAACACGGCGCCCTCGACCGCGGCGTCCTCAATGGAATAGCGGCGCGCTCGCAGCTGGTTGATGTATTCCAGCATGATGACGCCGGTCTGCACCGACACACCGAATAGAGCCAGGAAACCTACACCCGAGGAAACACTGAAATTAGTCCCGGTAATCAGAAGGGCCAGCAGACCTCCGACGGGAGCGATGGCGATGGTCACCATGATCAGCGAAGCCCATTTGAGAGACTTGAACATGGTGTAAAGGATGATGAAGATGATCAAAATGGTGATTGGGAGAACGACGAGCAGTCGCTCGTCGGCTCTTTTCTGACTCTCGTATTCTCCTTCCCAATCAATGTGATATCCGGGCGGGAGTTTCACCTGATCGTTAATTTTTTTCATCGCTTCTTGCACCGCGCTACCCAGGTCGCGCCCTCGGACGCTGTACTTGATGGCGATATATCGCTGATTGCCTTCGCGATAGACCTCTGAGCCCGCATCCGTTTCCTGGATCTTGCAGAGTTGCGCCAGCGACACGCGTTCCCCCGACGGCGACAGCAGACGAATCTTCTCGATCGCCTCCTTCGTATCACGGTATTGCGGCAGATAACGCAGGACGAGGTCGTAGCGGGCCTCGCCCTGGAGCACCTGGGTCAAGGCGTTCCCACCAACCGCCGTCTGAACCGCGTCCTGCACATCCGCGACGTTGATCTGGTAGCGAGCAGCCTGGGCGCGGTCGACGGTCACGTTCAGGTTGGGCTGACCGAGCACATGAAACACGCCGAGATCCTCAATCCCCTTCACCGTCCCCATGATGTTAGTAATCTGGAAGCTCTTTTCTTCTAGTTCCTTCAAGTCGTCGCCATAGACCTTCGTCGCCAGTTCGCCTTTTACTCCACTGACCGCCTCTTCCATGTTGTCTTCGATGGGCTGAGAAAAACCCCAGCCAACACCTGGGATCTTGCTGAGTTCGCGATTCATGGCGGCGATCAGTTCGTCTTTGTTCTCGTGAAAAATCGGCCGCCATTCTTCCTTCGGCTTTAGATCGACGAAATACTCGGTGTTGAAAAAGCTGGTCGTATCGGTGCCATCGTCCGGCCGGCCGGTTTGACTGGTGCATTGCGGCACTTCGGGGAAGGAGCAAAGTATGATGCGCGCCTGGTTGGATACTCGGATACCTTCATCCGGTCCCGTGCTGGGTGCAAGCGTGCCCCGCACCCACAGCGCGCCTTCATCCAAATGAGGCAGAAATTCCGAACCGATGACCCCGCTGACCGCAAGGTACAGTGCAAGAAACATACCCAGCACGCCGGTTCCGACCGTCAGAGCCCGCCGTCGAATGGCCCACCGCAGCGCGATTCGGTAATACTTGATAGACAGCTGCATCGCCGGGTTATGCCATTCCTTCGCGCCCTTGGCGAAGGCGAAACTGGCCAGCACAGGTGTGATTAAAATCGAGAACAGCAACGCCCCCAGCAGCGCGAAGGCGACGGTCCACGCCATGGGATGAAACAGCCGGCCTTCCACGCGCTGCAGCGTGAAGATGGGCAAGTAAGCGGTGATGATGATGGCGATCGCGTAGAAGACCGGACGCTGCACCTCGTGTGAGGCTTCACTGATGCGTTCGCTGGGTGTTTTAGGGTTTCCGTTCTTGTGGCCGAGATGGCGGATTATGTTCTCCATCATCACTACGGACCCATCGACCACCATGCCGAAATCCAACGCTCCGAGAGAAAGAAGATTTGCGGGAATGTGCCTAAAGTCCAGGCAAATCGATGCGAACAATAACGAGAATGGAATCGTTGCCGCAACAATTAGCGCTCCCCTCACGTTGCCGAGAAAAATAAGCAGAACGATCGAGACCAGGATCATTCCTTCCGTCAGGTTATGCAGCACGGTGTGACTGGTGAAGTGGACCAGATCGCTGCGATCGATGAACGGCACAACCTTCACCCCCGGGGGAAGGATGTAATCGTTCAATTCCTTCACTTTCTTCTTGATGCCCTGCAGCGCCGTGTCGGCCGCAGCGCCCTTCCGCAGCAGCACGATCCCCGACACCACGTCGTCGTTGTCGACGATCTTTCCATTTTCGTGGTGAATGGCTCGGGCAAACTGCCCCAGCCGAATCTTCGGACCTTGCGAGACGACCGCAATATCTTTGACCCGCAGCGGCGTGCCATTCTTGGTCAGAATGACGGTCTCTTCAATGTCGCGAACCTTGTCGACCAGTCCGACCGAACGTACGTTGACCTGCTGCAGACCCTCCTGGATGAAACTTCCGCCCGCGTTCACGTTGTTGCTGGCAAGCTGCTGCTCGACTTGAGCGAGACTCAGCCCGTAGGAGACCAGTTTGTTAGGGTCGATGCGCACCTGGTATTCGCGCGTGGGCCCGCCGAAGCTGGAAACGTCGACCACATCCGGAACTGACTTGAAGTTTTTTTCGACGACCCAGTCTTCCAGGGACTTGAGCTCCATGGCGTCATACTGGGGATTTGTGCTGTGCAGGGTGAAGAAATAAATCTGGCCGACCGGACTCCAGTCCGTGCCCATCTGCGGCACAACCCCCGGTGGCAGCGTGACCTGGCTCAGCCGTTCCAGCACCCGCTCCCGATTCCAGTCGTTATCCGATTCATCGTCGAAGACCAGTTTCACATCGGAGAGTCCGAACAGCGTAAACGAGCGCAGATGCACGACATGCGGAATGCCGTTCATCACGGTTTCCAGCGGAATCGTGACTTGCTGTTCGATTTGTTCCGCGGAAATTCCCGGCCATTGCGTAATCACTTCTACATAGTTGTCAGCGACGTCCGGATAGGCCTCGATGGGCAGGTCGCGGAAGGCAACGATGCCCCCGGCGAAAAGCACCAGCGCGAAGGCCAGCACGAGTAGGCGGTTGTTCAGAGCAAAATCAACGATTCGACGAATCATCGATTGCTCCGCCGGATTCCGCCGCCCGGGCGCGTTCGAACAACCCTTGATCGCCCGACGCGAGGAATCCAGCTTCGTGCTGATTCACGTTTAGCCCGCTTCCGCGCGCCGTGCCGTCGCTCTCGCCGTTCTCTTTTTCACGGCCAGACTGCAAAAGACGTGACACAAATTTGCGCAAGCCGACGGCGATCACCAGGAGGTAAAGGCAGGCGGCAAAGAAACCCATCAGGCCGAATACATAGCGATTCAGCAACTTTGGATCCACTGGACACTCCGAGCACGAAAATGAAAATCCTTGGCGGTCTGCTTCTCCATTTGCGACGACACCAATCCCTCGACCCGCGCCGGGTCTGGATACTGTCTACATGGAAAGCCCCGTTTCCGGGAGACACTCGAATAGCCAGGCTGGCAGTATTTCGATCTGGAAGCGCAATCTGTGCTTAATCGGTTGATTCGGAGGGCCAATAAAACAGCGCCCAGTTGACCCCAAAGCGGCTAATCCTCCGATTGCGGAAGCGGCAATCGAACCGGCCAATCTTTTGATTGGGTTTGGGAACCGGGCGAATGATGGGATAATCGGTAGTTCCACCGAAATCCATGTTGAACTTGGAATGGATCTGGGAACCGCGGAACCGGACTGCGGTCCTTATCACCAGTGCGGCCATCGTGATGGCCATCGCCGTCGTCGACTGGTGGACGAAGCCCTATGTCTCGCTGGGCTTCCTTTACTTGTTCCCGATTATGCTGGCGGCCGGGTTTCTGCCGCGTTGGGCGATCACCTTATTGGGTATCGCATGCGCCCTGCTTAGCGAGCGTTTCAGCAATCTGGACCCGGCCGATGCTCCGATCCGCACCAGCTTTGAAGCGCTCGCGCTGGTCGGTTCGGGACTATTCATTTCCGAAGTGCTGCGCAATCGGCGCTTTAGACTGGCGTCCCAGGAACGCCTAAGGGTTCTGGTTGAGACCAGTC
>JBEKWZ010000175.1:0-6647 GCA_049512555.1 Candidatus Sulfotelmatobacter sp.
TGGGGAGTTGGTATTTCATAAAATCCTCGCTTAGTTGCTGCTCGATAACTTTATATCCTGCTCGAATAAAAAAGGGGAGAGTCAATCCTCTCCCCTTCTTGCACATCAACTCAGGTCTACTGGAAGACCGTCGTGATGTTGTTGGTGTTGTTGGCTTCGTTCGACTCGCCAAAGTGGCACTGGCGGCAGAACTGCGTGGTCGAAGGAGCATTGGTGTTGGCCACGTTGTTGATGTTCGGGTTATAGGGGCCGTTGATGAAGAAGAAGGTGGCGTAGTACTTGCCGCCGCCGTCGCCCGCGATCGGGCTCGCCGCGCTCGATGTGTAAACCGTCATCACGTGCTGGTTGTGGCAGGTGGTGCAGAGCACGTACGGAGCATTTGCGGCCGTAAGACCATACGGGTTCGACCATTTCCCTGGCGCCAGTGCTGGCCAGCCGTAGTTGGCTACGAACTGAGCATAGGGGCTGCCGGCGGTAACGGTCAGTGCGCCAGCGGTGTTCACCAAGCCGCTGCCAGTGCTGATGAGAGCCAACTGGCCCACCGGGTGATCGTTGGTGTAATTGCCGCCTGTCGTGCCGTCATTGCCGAGCAGGGTGGGGATCTTGCCAGACCCGTACGAGGTGTTCGTCAGAAGGCCGATCCTCTGTTCGTAGGATTGATTGACCATCATGTTGGCGGCCGTGACGTTGCCGTCATGGCAGCTGAGGCAGAGCAGGATTCCGCCAACTTCTTGCGAACCGGTAGAGATGGTAGCAGGCAGAACTTCAGTGTATTTCCCACTATCGCCGAATGCGATCGTCTTGCTGTACAGTGGGCTGGCGTCCTGTCCCCACAACGCATAGCTGCCAGTATCCGCGGCGCCGGCGTGGCCGGAACCGAAAGAGCCGCTGTGCGGAGAGTGACATCCAGCGCAGCCGCGGCCGTTATTATTGTGGGCGCCCAGTACATCGACTGACGACGTCCAAGCCTGGCCCATCACAAATCCCGAGACGGCCAGAACGAACATTACAACCAACATTACCTTCTTCATAAAATTCCACGACCTCCATGAAAAGATGTTTGCCGCTTGTTTCTGAACTCCCAGAGGCTTAGGCCGTGGGCTGCGTCTTGTGCCTGGGCACTCGGCGTAGCCGCCTCTCGGCTTCTGTTAGTGCAACTCGCCGCCCGAAACCGGCGGTCGGGGGCCATTTTTCTAGATTCCTCACAAGTTATTGACTTAATTAGTCTTACGCTTGAACCATCAAGTGCAAGCTGTCCGCTGGATTCCTCTATAGTGGGGGAAAACAACCACCTACGAGGGGCGCTTGGTCAAATTACCCAGTTGTAATGATCCGCAACAGAGGTGTTGCAAAACGCAGCACTCGGCTGGGAGACATTCGCTGCGCCATGAAATCTGTGTGAGGAATTTTCTTGCCTTGCTGCGGGCAGGGACGTAGCCAGCTACGTCTCTACGAATGGGCATATCGATCTCGCCTACTTGCTGGGCGGGATTTTTGCTTCCGGCGCTGCGGGAGCCGGGGTCGCGGGGACTACCTCTTTGTTGCCCGCCGCTTTCTTGGCGCGCTGCTCTTCTTTGTCCTTACGCGCCTGCTCGGCTTCGGCGTCGGTGACGTAGCGGAATTGCTGCACCCGTCCGGGATAGATTTCCGAGGTGAAGACGCGGTTATTCTTATCGGAGGCGATGTTCACGATGCCCTGAAACTGCCCCGGGAGCAGACCGTGGCCGCCAAATGAAATCAGCAGCTGCGCTTCCTGGTTGTACACCTGCACCCGATCCTGCACGCCGTCGGCGACCCAGATGTGGTTGTCGCTATCGATGGCGATTCCTTTGGGGCGCGAGAAGTATCCGGGGCCGTCGCCGGCCTTGCCGAAGGTGCTGATGAATTTTCCGTCGGCGTCAAAAATTTCTACCCGGTTGTTCAGCGTATCGCAGACGTAGAGGTTGCCGTCCGCATCGACCGCCAGCCCGGAGGGTCTGGCAAAGTCTCCTGGAGTGGTGAGTTCATGATGGTGACCGGTGGTGCCGATCTTGCGCAGCAGTTTGAGCGAATCGGCGTCATACACCACGACCTGATCGAGCTCGATGTCGGACACGTAGAGCAGCCGGTTCTCGCGATCGATGGCCATCGCGCCGGGATCCACCAGCCCTTCGGTGATCACGTCTTCCGCCACATGGGCGGGGTTGAAGACCATGACATGGCGCAGGCCGGGATCGGATACAAACAGACGATCGTTGTCGTCCATGGCCAGCCCGATGATGCGGACGAAGTGGGCGTGCTGCTTGTTCTTGATCATGTCGAGGTCGCGCGTCTCGGTGTTGAAAATGAAGATTGCGCCAACCTTCTGATCCGCTATGTATAGGTTGTTCTTGGAATCGACCGCCAGACCGTAGGGCTCGGCTAGCTGGTATAAAACTTTGGCTTCGCTCTGCGGCTGCGTGCCTGCCAGTCGGTCCATCCACTTCGCTTTCTTGCTGTCGTTACCGGCCTCGACCTGCGAGATCTTCTCCGCCGCATAAAATCCGGTGTAGCGGATGCGCGCGATGGCCGGAGGATTCGGCCACACGATGTTCGAATAATCAATGACCGGGGCCGACTTGGATGCGTCCGTCTTCTTCTTGCCGGCAAGAGCGGAGATGGGTGCCAGCAGCGCCAGGCCGAGCGTAAGACACACGATGAGTCGCTGGCGACGGTCGCCTGATCCCGCGCTCATTTCAGAAATGGTTTTCATTTTCCTCATCTTCGTTCCTCCCTGCGACTAGTGACTATCTCTTGGTCAGATCCTTGTGACAGCTGGCGCAGAATTGCGCATTGTTCACCTGGTCCTTGGCCAGCAGGTCGGGCTGCGCCGACGAATGCGGCTGATGGCAGGACAGGCAGTCAATCTTCGCAATAATTTTCGTGACATCCGAGGGATCAACCACGTCAGAGATGGGGTGGCCCTGCAGCGGATGGCCGCGCCCGAACTTTATGGGCAAAATCACGACTTTATTCTTGGTGAAGTAATCTTCCGGCAAGCGCACGCTTCCGTTGAAAATCGTGAGCACGTGCTCGGCTTCGAGTTTCTTCGGCTCGGACTCAGGCCCGTGACATTCCAGGCAAAGTCCGTTCGCACTCTTGCTGCGCAGCAGATGATCATTGTCGCCGCCGTGGGGCTCGTGGCAGGTGGCGCACCCTTGCTTGAACGCGGGCTGATGCAGAAAGTGTTTCTTGCCTTGCTCGGCCTGATCGACGTGGCAGGTCAGGCAGATGTCGACGGCGTTGGTCTTGGGCAGGCCAGGCTGGCGGCTGGCATGCGGATTATGGCAGTCAGTGCAATCTCCGGCAGCTCCCGGATGCGGCACTTTCGCCTTGTCAATCTTCTCTACCTGGTCGCTGTGGCAGGTTACGCAGATCGCCTTCACATCGGCTTGCGCGAGCACCACTTTGCCGTTCTTGGCCGGCGCGTGGCACGTGTCGCAGGACTTTTCCGCGAACGGAGGATGCAGGAACTGCCGCAACAGCTTCGGAACAGCCGACTGGTGCGGATCGTGGCAACTGGTGCAGTCCGCGGTGCCGAAAGGCTGGTCGTGATGCGCCTTCTGCAGGCTCGCGTCCTTGACGTCATGGCAATCGATGCAGAGCGCCGGAGCGGCCTTGGTCAGGTGAAAATCGAACTCGGGCTTGCCAACTTCTCCGGTCTTGTGGGTGACGTGGCAGGTGTCGCAGCCCATGTCGAGCGCGGCATGGCGGCTGCCTTTCTCCGGAACGTTCAATCCTTGTTTGTGGCAATCGAGACAAAGATTCTGACCTTTGTCTCCGGACTCAGCCTTCAGCAACTGATTCTTGTTGTCGCTGGTGTGCGGGTCGTGACACTTGATGCAGTCGCGCACGGCCGGAGGATGCACTGTCCCTTTCAGCTTGGCGGCGTCTTTGTCGGCGTGGCAAGTCAGACACAGCGCCTGCGGAGTCGAAGTGATCAGCTTGATCCGCGTGATGTCTTTGCTGACCCGCACTTCGTGGCAACTAAGGCAGCCGGTGGCAATCGCGGAATGCACCGCCTTGCCTTTCGTCTTATCCTCATGGCACTCGAGGCACTTGGCCGAATCGACATTCTTGTCGAGCGGAACCGGATGCTCCTTGGCCCACGCTGGCATTCCGGCAATCACGAAGAACAACAGTAGCCAAAAAATACGGGGGAGGGCTGCGAGGCTTGCGTTTCGGCTCATAGGCGTACGATTTGGAAATGCTGGGACCATTGCCAACCATTGCATTTGCACGATCCTCGCCTTCCTGATGCAGACGACCCGCAGATTCCTGATTGGGCTGTAAATTATTGCAACAGTTCGTCTTCCAATCTACTACGGCAGCAACGAAGATTCTCGAAAACCCGATCGA
The DNA here is from genome assembly GCA_049512555.1 of Candidatus Sulfotelmatobacter sp. Taxonomy (GTDB): domain Bacteria; phylum Acidobacteriota; class Terriglobia; order Terriglobales; family Acidobacteriaceae; genus Sulfotelmatobacter. The sequence continues at coordinate 4,378 of JBEKWZ010000175.1, forward strand.
GCTTTTCCAAAATGGGCGTTCTGCCTCACTCGGTCGGTGAAATCGCGCATGCTCTGGTTGCGTAGTGAAGCCGACCGCTTCCGCCTTATTTTGCAGCTATTTGTGATTGAAATCACACACTTTCCGCTGTGGGTGAAATCACAGCCAGGCCTTCGTGGGATGAGTCTTATGGCCCATGCAGCCCCTGGGAAGGAGCCTCAAAGCTGACCTTAGTTAATTGATAACAAACGACTTCCAGACAGCCCGGAACGTTGGCGCAGAACGTGCATTGCCTCATTGCGAGAAAGAGGAAAGATATGGCCCTGGCACTGCGCGAGGCACCCCGAAAAATTTGGCAGACCCTCAGTTCCATCAAGACCGGCGTCGTTCTCATTATTCTGGTTGTAATCTTTTCGGCAGCGGGCACGGTCATTCTGCAACGTCCCATGACCGATGCCGACGACATGGAGCGTGCTTATTCGCCGTCCATGCTGCGCTTTCTTGACGCCACCGGCCTGACCGACGTTTTCCATACCCGCTGGTTCGTAGCCTTGTTGATTCTGGTGTGCTTCAGCATTATCGCCGCCTCGGTCGAGCGCTTCCCCAACGCCTGGCGGTTCTTCGCGCGTCCTTATAAGAGTCCCGACGAGAGTTTCCGCAAGGTTCTGCCGACACAGGCGCAGATTGTGCTCGCGAGTAACGACGAAGAGCAGGGACTGAGCGCCGCCGAACGCGCCTTCAAACACCTCGGACTTAAGACCGAACGAATCGTGCGCACCAACAGCTTCTCGCTGTTCTCGGAGCGCAGCCGGATCTCAGAGATGGCGGTCTACATTGTTCACGCCAGTTTGCTGCTGATTTTCACGGGCTTCATCGTCGACTCGCTTTACGGATGGCGCGGCTTCCTGATGCTGACTCCGGGAACTGCGAGCAACCAGATCGAAATGAAAAACGGCTCGCTGCAGACGATTCCCTTCTCCATCCGCTGCGACGGCGCCGGCGAAGAAACTTACGCCGACGGCACGCCCAAGAAATATTGGTCGAAGCTGGCCGTGGTCGACGGCGGACAGGAAATTTCCCGCAAAGAGATCGTGGTGAATGATCCTCTGGTTTATCACGGGCTCCGCTTCTATCAAGCCAGCTACGGCCGCACCGGCAAGCTCGATCAGTTGATTCTTGATGCGACTCCGGCCAACAATGTCGCCAGCGCGCCCCAGGAAATTTCTCTTGCCCTGAATCAGACCGTGGCGCTCGACCCCGACACCAGCGTGCAGCTGGTCGAGTTCATCCCCGACTTCGTGGTGGAGGACGGCCGGGTCTACGCCCGCAGCAAGGACATTGTGAATCCTGCGGTTCACATGATCGTGACTTCGAAAAAAGCTAACAGCAGCGTGAACGTGTGGCTGCCGCCCATGCCCGGCATCGACGAGAACGCATCCTCCCCCTATGCCTTTGACCCGAAAGATTTGAAGACCGGAACCTACACCGGGCTGCAAGTCTCGCACGAGCCCGGCCAGTTCGCGGTGTGGGCCGGAGTGGTGCTGATGGCGATTGGCCTGACTTTTGTCTTCTACGTGGTTCACATGCGCTTCTGGGTTGTCCCAGTGCGCGACGCGCAGGGCGGCACAGCGCTGTGGATTGGCGGCACGGCCAACCGCAATCGCGACGCCTTCGAAATGAAGTTCAAGACTGTGGTGGAACAGATTCAGAAGGAACTGAAACCCGCATTGGCGGCGGCTGCGCCGGCGGACGCAACAACCATCTCTAAAACTACGAACTCAAGAACAACCATCGCCGGGCGCTGAGTCCGGCAACGGAGGAAATGTATGGCACGCGCAAAGGTTGAACAGCATCCCGCGACCGGAACGACCATGGTCGTGATGGTGGGGTTGGGAATCGCTTTCCTGCTGTTCATGGCATTTCTGAATGTGGTGAAGAGCGGAAATATTCTGAGTGAGGCCAACTTCCTATTTGCCGCCCTGGTTTTCTACGCGGGCGCAGGAGCCCTGTATCTCGGCTTTGGCGTCACCGGGACCGACGCTTACATCAAGTACGCCTCGCTCATGACTTGGGCGGGATTGCTGGCCAATAGCGCGGCGGTCGCGCATCGCTGGTATGAGGCCGGCCATCCTCCCTTCGCCAGCATCTATGAAATGCTGCTGAGTTTTGTGTGGACTCTGGCCGCGCTCACCCTGATTGCAGAAAAACGCTACGGCGTGAAAGTCATCGGCACGGTCACCATGCCGGTGGCGATTGTCGGCGTGATCCTGATGCAACTCTTGCCTAGCGAA
>JBEKWZ010000176.1:0-6641 GCA_049512555.1 Candidatus Sulfotelmatobacter sp.
CGAGATCGCTTACAAATTCACGTATTCGTCAGCGGGCACCAAGCTCGAACTGCAAGTCAAAGACGCCGACAAGTTTGTCCCGGTGCATTTCGAAGATTTCGTCTGGTTCACCGACGCCGAGCTGAAGCAGCGCATACAGCAGCATTCCCCGCTGTTTGACGGTGAACTCCCGCTTTCAGGTCGGCTAGCCGACGACGTTTCCGATGTGCTGCAGGCCATGCTGGTCGAACGGTCAATCCCCGGACACGTCGAATATCTGCGCGCCGGCAAAGCCGACGGGCCCATCGACTCGATCAACTACCATGTGACCGACGTTCTCATCCAGGTGCGAAAGATCGAGTTCTCCGGTGCGGCCGACGCCGAGATTCCCGCGCTCGAAGCCGCCGCCGAAAAACTTCCCGACCGCGAATACGCTCGCAGCCGGCTCAACTTTCTGGCCCAGCACCAGCTCCTGCCCGTTTATTACGCGCGCGGATACCTGAAGGCGCAGTTCGGCGAACCCCTGCCCAAGGTCGTAAAGCAGCCGGGTGCGGAGAATGCTGAGAATGAAGACGGGCCCCGCAACCAGACGGTCGTCGACGTGATTTTCCCCGTTACTCCCGGCCAGCAGTACAAGCTGAAAGGCCTGGAGTGGTCGGGCAATCACGAGTTCCCTACCGACACGCTGCAGAAAATGGTTCGCGCCGAGCCCGGCCAGCCCGCCAACACAATCCGCCTCGGCGACAACCTGAAAGACATCCAGAAGCTCTACGGCTCCCATGGATTCGTCACTGCTGCGATCAAGGCCGACGCGCAGTTCGATGACGACGCCAGCACAGTTGTCATTCACCTGATCGTGACCGAAGGCTCCGTCTATCACATGGGCGACCTCGAATTCCGCGGCCTCGACAATAGCCTGACGGCCAAACTCCGCAGTGTCTGGAGAATCCGCCCTGGCGACGTCTACGACTCGACCTACTTGAGTGAATATCTGCCCGCCGCCCAGAAACTTCTCCCGCCTACCCTTGATTGGGGGGTCTCGTCGCACGTGACCGCCAACGTCCGGGAAAGGACGGTCGACGTCGATCTTATTTACTCAGCGAAGGCGCCGAAATAGCTGTCGGCAGCCGGGTCTCGCACTCCTTGTTCGGTTTTTGGAACAAATTCCGAAACGTTTTTCCAGATCGCTTCCGTCCCGTTACTCTTGCCTTGCAGTTTCGGTCTCATCCTGCTCGCCGCGGGAGCGTTCAAGCACGTTTGGAAAATGGGGACGCCTTGATACACTGGCCGCAAGTCCGTGCGAGTCATCGGTGCGGGCTGCATCGGTTTGAAGGAGACCTGGGATGAACCGTAGTTCGCAGCTTGGTTTTCAACGTGGTTGGCGGCATTCGATCTTGATTGCCGCATTGTTAAGTTCGGCAAGTTTGTTCCTGTGTGGGCCGGCGATGGCGGCCGGGAAGCAAACCCTTACTGGCGAAGTAGGCGACGCCATGTGCGGCGTCAAGCACATGGAAGGCGAGGGCACACCGGCCGAGTGCACCCGAACGTGCGTGGCGCACGGCTCGAAATACGCGCTGGTCGTGGGCGACAAGCTTTATGTGCTGAACACCACGGACAAGGCAGCGCTCGCCGTGCTTGATCAGCAGGCGGGAAAGAAAGCCACGGTCACCGGCAACGTCGACGGCCCGAACATTGAGGTAAGCAAGGTCGTCGCCGCCAAGTGACGCTTTTGCTCGGCTCCGGCGAGCGAATGTCTGGGCAGCGACCGTCCGGATGACGAAACGAATCTAGAGAAGGTTTTGCCCGGGCCCTCCCCCTGTAAAATCCGGGCAGGAAGCGGGGACGCGCGCCAGCGCTCCCCGCATTTTTTCACGCTCGCCTGCAAATTCATATTTCCTTTACAAAGCATTGTGTTAGATTGTGCATTCTCCTGTCTCAATTTTTCCTTGTCGGAGGATCACGGATTTGGGCAAAGACATGGTTCCGAAGCGGATTTTCTTTACCAAGGGAGTCGGGAAGCATCGTGAACGGCTGACTTCCTTTGAATTGGCGCTGCGCGACGCCGGTATTGCCGCCCAGAATCTGGTGCGCGTTTCCTCCATCTTTCCGCCCAACTGCAAACTCCTGGCCCGCAAGGAAGGCGTGAAGTACCTGCATCCCGGCGAAGTCGTTTTCGCCGTGGTCGCGGAAAATTCCACGCGCGAGCCTCACCGCCTTCTGGCTTCGTCGATTGGCGTGGCCATTCCCGCCGACCGCAACACCTACGGCTATCTCAGCGAGCACCACTCCTTTGGCGAGACCGAGGACGCCGCTGGCGAGTACGCCGAGGAGCTTGCCGCCGAAATGCTCGCAACCACTCTCAACGTGGAATTCGATCCCGACCGCTCCTGGGACGAGAAAAAGCAGATCTACCGCCTTTCCAACAAAATCGTGCGCACCGCGAACGTGACCCAGTCCGCCGTCGGCGACAAGCGCGCTCTCTGGACCACGGTCATCGCGTCGGCGGTACTGATCTTCGACTAGGAAGACCGATTAGGATCCAAGGACGCCGGGAGTCTGGGTCGCCCAAGTTGCCCTACGCGTACGGGTAGTCGTCCGCTCACTTCGCCGAAGCATCTGCGTCTAACTTTCAAATCGAAATCAACTCCATGAAGCAAGCGCTCCATCCCGTTTTGGGCGCGATCATCTCGTCGGTCAGTTCTCATTAACCCGATGAAAACAATGCAATTAAATGAATCGAAGTGAGGCATTCCGCATCTGATAGGTTGGTGCATTTCGCAGTTAAACTTTGGTAACCTGATCCTAAATCGGATGTAATACTCCGTTAACAGCGATCGGCTATGATTGAAATGAAAGAAAAAGACACAGATCAGATTAAAGATAGAGGAATAGCAGTGGACATCGAAACACGCAGAAAAAAGCAACAGGCCATGATGGTGCAGTTGGTCGAGCGTAAGGTCCGTTCGCGGGCCAAGCAACTCTACGAAACGCGCGGCCAGGAAGACGGCCAGGCCCTACAGGATTGGTTTCAGGCTGAGTCAGAAGTTCTTGAAAACAGTATTATTGCGCCGTTGTATCGACGCATGCGAACGGGCAATCACGACAACCAGAACAGCGACTCCGCCCAGGAGTTCAGCACCCAGGATTCGACCGCCTGTGGGAGCAACGCATAATTCTCGCCCGGAGCTTTCCCTTTTAACCTTACTTCCTGGATGCGGCGCGGGCGCCCTTGCGCGCACCGCCTTTCTTGGCTTTATCCAGGCGCTCGATCACGGCGGCCACGATGATCGGCAGCCCGACGGTCGCATCCACGAAAACCTCGCCAAACTTCCCGCCTTCTGACGGCGGCACGAACTTGCCCCAGGAAATCGCCTCGCTATACGGACTGCCCGACAGCCCGCCCCAGTACACCGGCTCCGGGCAAATTCTCAACCCGTAGTGGTAGCGCTTCAGCGGCACGTTCTCACCCAACCGCCGGTGGCGCAGTTCGATGAACGGGCCAAACTGCTGCGACCAGTTGCGCGGTACGCCGCCGCCAATCGTGAAAATCCCCAGCTTCTTCTGCCGCAACAAGGTTGCGGCAAAGTGCTCCAGATCTTCGAACGGATCGAAGCGGATCTTGTGCCGTCCGGTCGACTCTCGCAAGCGGTTGTTCAGCGCCGTGTCGAGACCGAGTTCCGAGTCGCTGAACGCCGGCACGAAGACTGGCACTCCCTGTTCGTAGGCAGACTTCAGAATGCCCCGGTGATCCTTGTCGCGCTTGGCCAGATACGCGCCGATAGCATGATTCAGCTTGTACGAACACATGACCTCATTGTGATCCCAAGCCTCGAGCACCGCCGACATGACTTCCTCAACGTCGTCGAGATTCTGCTCAGGCTCGAGCGTGTCGTAAACGCGGTTGTACCCTTGTTCGTAAAGTTCCTCGTCCGAAACCTCAGGATTGGCGCGGAAGTGCGACCGCCCCGTGGCCTCGACCAGCCCGTGCGCCATGAGCGCCCCGGTCGATACAATCGCATTCACGATCCCGCGATCAATCAATTCAGTAACAATGAGTCCCTGCTTGGCCACAGTCATGGCACCGGCTAAAGTCATCACGATGAATGCATCTTCGTCGAGCGCCATCGCCTCAAGCACGTCGGCGGCTTCGCCCAGCTGGCGTCCGGTAAAGGCGGTCTTGGCCATCGCCCGCACCAGGCCATCGATAGAATGCACTTTGCCAAGATCGAGCGGCTCCAGCGGAATCAGACGGTCTTCGATCGGATTATGCAGATGACGATCGACGCCCTCACCACCCGCTCCGTGTCCCTGCCCCGGCCCCGGCTGCGCAAGACTCTGCGAATGATCCTTCTGCGTATGACCCTTCGAATTGCCGTGCTGCGAATTGATATGATTGCCGTGTTTCAACGCCAGCCTCCAGAGCGAATGCGGTGTCTTCCCGACAAGATACTCTACAGGAACCATGTGAAAGGACGCCACGCCGCCTCAGCGATTCCGGTAAGGGTTTTACTGATAGCTGACGGCTGAGAGCTGAAAGCTTCCTCCTGCTATATTTATTCGCGGAGGTCGGAAACACAGTGCCCCCTGAAAAATTTCGCGTCGCACTAATGCAGATGTCGTGCGGCCCGGAGCCGGAGCAGAATCTCGAAAAAGCCATCACCCGCATTGCCGACTGTGTCGGACGCGGCGCGCAAGTTGTCTGCCTGCCTGAACTTTTTCAGACCCAGTACTTCTGCCAGCGTGAAGATCATTCGCTATTCGATTTAGCCGAACCGATTCCTGGTCCTACCAGCGAGCGACTGGCTGCCGCAGCGCGAAACTACGGCGTCGTTCTGATCGCGTCCTTGTTCGAAAAGCGTGCCGCCGGCGTCTATCACAACACGGCGGCTATCTTTGACAGCGACGGCTCGCTGCGCGGCCTTTACCGCAAAATGCACATCCCCGACGATCCCCTCTACTACGAAAAGTTCTACTTCACTCCCGGGGACCTCGGCTTCCGCGCGCTCGACACCAGTGCCGGACGCCTCGGCACGCTTGTTTGCTGGGACCAGTGGTATCCCGAGGGAGCGCGGCTGACGGCTTTGCAAGGCGCCCACATACTTTTTTATCCGACCGCGATCGGCTGGCATCCGGCGGAGAAAGCCGAGTTCGGCGTGGCCCAGCACGATGCCTGGCGCACCATCCAGCGCGCGCATGCCATTGCCAACGGAGTTTATGTCGCGGTCGTGAATCGCGTCGGATTTGAAACCGGCAACATTCGTGGCAAGTCTGTACCCGGCCAGGGCCTCGAATTCTGGGGCGGATCATTTTTCTGCGATCCATTCGGCCGCGTGCTCGCCGAAGCCTCGCACGACCGTGAGGAAATCCTGATCGGCGACGTCGATCTGAAAGCGCTGGAAGACATTCGCCGCAACTGGCCATTCCTGCGCGACCGCCGCATCGACGCCTATGCGCCCATCACGAACCGCTTGATTGATTAGCAAGATTGATTTAGGACGACTGATTAGAACGAAAACTAACCGTGGCCAAGGCTTCCCGCAAATCTTCGAGTAGAGCTTTAACTGTGGATGATGCCACGCCCGCGGCTCGTGGCTACCGCATGCCCGGGGAATGGGAACCCCACGCTGCGACTTGGCTGGCATGGCCGCACAATCATGCCGACTGGCCGGGAAGATTTGAGCCGATCCCGTGGGTGTATGCCGAAATCATCCGCAATCTGGCGAAGCACGAGCACGTGGAGTTGATCGTCAACGACGCCGCGGCCGCGCGGCAGGCGCGGCGCGTGCTCGAACGTGCCGATGCCCTCTCACCGAACATCCGCTTCCATCGCTGGCCCACCAACCGCGTGTGGCTGCGCGATTCCGGCTGCATTTTTCTCACGCCATCGGTAAGCGAAAACCGGGAAGGGCACGACTTCAGTCGTGCCGATAGGTCGCCGAAAAAAACTGGGGCTTTAGCCCCTGAGGCCGGCTCACTCGCCCTAAAGTTTCGCTTTAACGCTTGGGCAAAATATTCCAACTGGCGTTACGACGAAAAAATCGGCAGCTTGATGGCCAGCGTCAAAGGCCCCACTCTAGCCGCAAAGAACGCGCCTAGAATGGGCCACCCACTCACTCGCGAGATTCGTCCGGTTTCGAACGGCACCCGCATCGTCCTCGAAGGCGGCTCCATCGACGTCAACGGCGCCGGCACCATCCTCACCACCGAAGAATGCCTGCTCAGCACGGTGCAGCAGCGCAATCCGCACATGGCGCGTGTGCACTACGAAAAAGCCTTCGCCGACTACCTGGGCGCGCCCAACACCATCTGGCTCGGCCGCGGCATCGTCGGCGACGACACCCACGGCCACGTCGACGACCTCTCTCGCTTCGTTTCGAAACACACGGTCGTCACCATGGTCGAGCCGAATTCCAAAGATGCCAACCACGAGCCGCTACGCGCCAACCTCCGCCGCCTGCAAGCTGCCCGCGATCAGGACGGCCGCCAATTCACCGTGGTCGAACTGCCCATGCCGCAGCCCGTGGTCTTCGAAGGCCGCCGCCTTCCCGCCAGCTATGCTAATTTCTACATCGCCAACGGAGTCGTGCTCGCGCCCGTCTTCAATCGTCCCAACGACCGCATCGCCCTCAACACATTGGCCGACCTATTCCCTACGCGCGAAA
>JBEKWZ010000177.1:0-6584 GCA_049512555.1 Candidatus Sulfotelmatobacter sp.
TTTCTTGAGTTGCGCTCCACTCAAGTACGAAGCCATGTAGACGTAAGAGGGCTTGAGAGATTCGCCAGCCACCGCGCTCAGGGTTGCGGCAATGTCTCGATGGAAGAAGCGCGCCACGGCTTCGTTGTAAGCGGCATAGCGGCGAGGACTCTGGCCGTCGCCGAGTTTGACCGAGCCGGAGCGGATCAGATAGCGATAGTAACGTCGCAAGGCTGCAACATGAAACGGGTGGATCAGGTCGCCGAGCGGCGAATATCCCTTTTCGCGAAACATCGAAGATGCCTTCGCGATTCTCTCGTCGCGATTCAGGTCCGTGTAGGACCGGGTCTCAGACCCGGTCAGCGGTCGCGAGGCCGCTTCCGCGGCCTGACCAGGTCTGAGACCCGGTCCTACATAAGACGGTCGATCGTCGGGAACCAGGATGCCGGCCGCCGCCAACACCCGCCGCGCGCCGTTCGGTAAAGAGGATGGCACAGCTTCATGCGGACGCAGGCTTTGCACCACAGCGGAAAGCTGTGGCCCCAGCCAAAACGGAAGCAGGTTTCCAGTCGCCGCGCTTCGCACCCACGCGATCGTTCCCTGCAGAGCGAATCCGGAGAGCAGTTCTTTGCACGAAGCCAACTCCTCCGGCAATTGCCCGCCGGTACACAAGACGCATTCGGGATTCAAATACAGGTCTTCTTGTCCGTCGTCTCGAAGCTGCAATGACTTGAAAATGCGCCGAGGAAGCAAGTGCAGAGGCAGTTCATCCAGCAGGCAATAGAAACGACCGGGAGGGAATGTCGCGGTATAGGTATGCCGCGACACTCCTCCCTGTGACGCTCCAGTCGGCGACGACTCTTCCATCAGGGTCGTCATCCACTCCATCCAAGCCGGGTTGTTTAGTGACGTAGCCATCCATTTAACGTAAAGCGGCTATCGGCGAAATGCTGCGATGCGCACCTCACCGGTGTAATCTCGTGCAGCAGTTCGCATGGGAAGAAAACGATCTGGTTCTGCCGTGGAACGATCGTCTGGTAAGTGTCGTCACTCACGTAAGACCCATCTTGCAGATGAGCGTCGTGAATGCGCAGTTCACCACCCTCGAACTGCCGCGGCTCGCCATGAAAGAAGTAGACAAACGTGAGATGTCGCGACCTCACGCGGTCACTGCCGTTGTCGCTGTGGAAATGGAAGAAGTCTCCGTCGTTGCTGGCGGTGACTTGAGCCTCCACCCCGGAGATGGCGAACTCCTCCATGCCGAGTTTGTCCAGCACCATGGGCAGCACTGACTTGATGCGGTCGAGCATCACATCCTCGTGGTGAGCCAGGTCCATCAGAACGCGGGAGCGCCGGTGGTCATAGTTGACCACGCCGCCCTCTGTGTTCGGAGAAACCACTGAGCTGGTGCTGAAATCAGATTCGTGCTCCAGCGTGAAACGCGTTAGGGCTTCAAGTTCCTGAGGCGCAAGGAATTCGTCGAGGACGACACAGCGCGCCGGCAAAACCGCCGGGCGATCTGCAACGGCTAAGCCGGTTTCCAAAACCGTCGTAGTGCGAGCGTGACTCGGCGGGTCCGGCTCTTTGCGAGGCGCGCGAACGCCCGGTCCCGGCGATGGCGGCTGGTTCGATGGTGGTTCGGGCTCTCCCATGGGCCTTCCCGGGGGTTGCGGCGCTTTGTGCGGCGCGCGGACACCCGGCCCGTGCGGCTGTCCCGAGGGAGGTTCCGGTTCTGTTTTCATTCGGGCCCCTGCCATCGTCTGCAACAGTTCTGTCGGAGGGTCAGGCTCGAATGGAGGATGTGGCGTGGGGTAGATCTCTGTGCTGCGGACAGAGTCGTCCTGCGAAGGTTTGCTGCCCTCCAGAATGCGTTCGACAATGCTCCCGCCGAGCACGGCGAAAGCGCGTTGCGCTACGGTTTCGCCGACGGCCGATGCAATCACCGCCCGGACCGCTTCCTGCGTTTCATGGTTCTGGCTGCTGGCCGTTTTGGCATGTTGCAGAAGAGTGCCCACCAGCGCGCGTTCCTGCGCGCTGAGAATCCGCTCGTCCCGCATCAACGTTTCTGAAAAGGAATCTAAAATCTGCTTCGGTGTCATCAGAGACACGCCTCCCCGCGTGTGCGTGCGAAACACAACTAGGTTTGGGGACCCGTACTACAGGGGAAGACGCAACGACAATATACCCGGGGCCTGTTGATAACCAAGAAAATTCTTCGCCCCTGATTAAGCTCTTGTTAAATCTTGGCAACCTACCGCGCAGCCATCGCTCCGACCATCGACCGAAATACCTTCATGCCATCGGTACACCCCAGTTCAGGCTCGGCCGAGCGCTCCGGGTGCGGCATCATGCCGAGGACGTTGCCCCCGCGACTGCAGATCCCGGCGATGTTCTCCAGCGAACCATTGGGATTGGCCGACGCCGTTATTTCGCCGCCCGGAGAGGAATAACGAAACACCACACGATTGTCCCGATGCAACTCTTTCAGCGTGTCAGGATCGCAGAAGTAGTTGCCCTCCATGTGGCCAATCGGAATGGTTAGCACTTCCCCCTGCGCGCAAGCATTGGTGAAAGCCGTCTCAACGTTTTCCACTCGCACTTGCACCGGCTTGCAAACGTATTTCAGGCCGACGTTCCGCATCAAAGCGCCTGGCAGCAGACCCGATTCACAAAGAATCTGAAAGCCGTTGCAGATACCCAGCACCAGCCCGCCACCGTCGGCGAACTTGCGCACCGACTCCATGACCGGCGAAAACCTGGCAATCGCCCCGGTTCGCAGGTAGTCGCCGTAGGCGAAACCTCCGGGCACGATGATGGCGTCACAGTTCTCCAGGTCATGCGATTCGTGCCACAAGGACGTAACTGGCTGCTTGGCTACATGCTGAATCGTCCAGAAGGCATCGTGATCGCAGTTCGAACCAGGAAAGGTGATGACGCCGAATTTCATGCGGGCCTCGGTTTGCGGGGATTGTGGTTAGTCTAGCACGCTCGTCCTTCTGGTCGGTTCTTTCTAGCGCGGACGTAGTAAGTCCGTAAATGGACAAAGTTACCAGCTCTGAAACTCGGTTGACAGGCACGGGCGGCCACTGTATCGTCTCGACCCGTGAGCGACGCGCTCGACAAACGCATCCGTAGCTCGCCACGTCGGTGGCTTGTTCGGCCTCTGTTTTCCCATGCCGACCGTTTTGGAGGCATCGAGGACCCCCTCAGGTGAATTACGCCATGTCGGCTCTTCGTTTTCATTTCTCTCCATGCATTTCAGTTGCTCTGATTCTTGTAGCAACGGCCACCCTGTTTCCGACTCCTGCTCGGGCTGTGAAGTTTCAGCCCGTTTCTCCGGAAGAGTTGAAGATGACGGACGAGCCCAAGGCCCCAGGGGCCCCGGCAATTATTCTTTTCCGTCAAGTGGACCGTGACGACCGAGGGAATAGCGCCCACGAAGATGTCTATATCCGTATCAAAGTCTTGACGGAAGAAGGGCGCAGGTACGGCGACGTCGAGATACCTTCCTTCCAGCCCGTATCTAATATTCACGCCCGCACGATTAAGCCGGATGGCTCGATTGTTAACTTCGACGGTCAGATTTTCGAAAAGTCGATCGAGAAGGCTCGCGGGGAGCAATACATGGCCAAGACGTTCGCATTACCTGACGTTCAGGCCGGTGCCATTATCGAGTATTACTACACGACCGACCTTGGTAGCAACGACTACGTATTCAATTCTCACTGGATCCTTAGCAGCGAACTGTTCACCAAGAGTGCCAAGTTCACGCTGAGACCCTATGACCTCGGCCGGATGAATCTGCGGTGGTCCTGGAACCAGTTGCCAGCGGGAACGCCCGAACCGGCGGAGACTTCTAAGAACCTCTTCACGCTGGAGGCGAGAGATATCCCGGCCTTCCAGACCGAAGACTATATGCCTCCTGAAAACGAACTGAAGTCGCGCGTGGATTTTATCTATAGCGAGGAGATCGTTGGGAAGGACCCGGACAAATACTGGCAAATAATTGGCAAGAGCCGCAATGACGAACTCGAAAGCTTCAGTGGCGGGCGTAGGGGCATGAAGCGAGCCGTTGGGGAGATCGTTGCGGTGAGCGATTCCCCGGAAGAGAAACTGCACAAGATCTATGCCCGGGTGCAGCAACTTCGCAACACCTCGTACGAATTGGAAAAGACCCAAGAAGAACAAAAGCGCAGCAAGGAGAAAGACCCGGAGGACGTCGACGATATATGGAAGAAACAATATGCCAACGGCAGAGATCTGACGTGGCTGTTTCTTGCCTTGGTGCGAGCTGCGGGATTTGAAGCTAACGGGATGTGGGTATCCGATCGCCAGAACTATTTCTTTTCGCCGCAGACGATGGATGCTGGACGACTTGACGAAAACATTGTGGTAGTGAACCTAAATGGCAAAAACATCTTTTGCGATCCTGGAGCAGCCTTCACTCCCTTCTGCATGTTGCCCTGGTTTGAAACTGGAGTAACGGGATTGAAGCTCGATAAAGATGGCGGGACATGGCTTCAAACCACTGTTCCTGCCAGCGCCGAGTCTGGCATCCACCGAACCGCAGCGTTGAAACTCAGCGACGCCGGCGACCTGGAGGGCAAGTTAACAGTCAGCTATACGGGGCTCGAGGCGTCGGAGCGCCGTGTCGAGCAACGCCTCACTGACGATGCGGATCGCAAGAAATTTCTGGAGAACGAAGTCAAAGCCGCGATTCCCTTGGCGAGCGACGCCGAACTGATAAAGCAGCCGGACTGGAAAAGCTCAACACCGCCTCTGGTCGCGGAATACACGCTTAAAGTGCCAGGCTGGGCTTCACGAACCGGGCGCCGGACCCTGCTTCCCGTTGGGATTTTCAGTGCCACGGAAAAACACCTTTTTGATCATTCTGAACGGGTGCATCCAATTTATTTTAAGTTTCCATTCCAGCGCGTCGACGACGTAAGCATCGAGATGCCCTTAGGCTGGCAGATTTCCACGCTCCCCGAACCGCAGAAGCGCGACGCTCGAGCCGTCGACTACAGCATGCGGGCGGAAAATGACAAGGGAACCTTGCACTTGAACCGCACACTGGACATCAACGTGGTCCTGCTGGACCGGAAGTACTACGCGCCATTACGCACTTTCTTTCAAGCGGTGAGGACAAGTGACGAACAAGAGGTCATACTGCAGCCCGCCGGAACGAGTGCTGCGAACTAGCACGCGAAACGAGGCCCGTTAAAACGATACAGGCTCGGGCCCCAACGACAGAGAGCACCGGCTCATTCTTTTGCCTTGATCGCGATTTCCTTCAGCCGGCGCAGATCGAGTTTGCCGGTGCCCAGGTACGGCAACGATTCCACGTGCACGAACTGATCGGGCCGTGGCTTCCACAGCGCCGGCAGATCAGACTTGGCCAGCAGAGCCAGACACGGTTCCAGCTTGTCCTCTGGCAGAGTATGCAGCACGATCAGCCGCTCGCCTTTTTTCTCGTCAGGAACAGCGGTCACCGCAAAGGTTTGTTCGGTGGCGCCGCTGAACTCGTGCAACTTGTCTTCGACCTTGATGTGCGGCACCATCTCTCCGCCAATTTTGCTGAACCGGCTCATGCGGTCCGTGATGCGGATGAACCCGTCTTCATCCAACGCGGCAATGTCGCCTGTGTTGTACCAGCCGTCGCGCAACACCTCGGCTGTTTTTTCGGGACGATTTAAATATCCCTGCATCACGTTGGGGCCGCGCACCAGCAGCAAGCCGGTTTCACCCAGTGGAAGCGGCTCGAACGTCTCGGGATTCACGATCCTCACGCTGATTCCTGGCAGCGGATGCCCAATGCTGGCCCGCTTTGCACCTACCTGGCGGAACTGCGCCGCCCGGAAGTCGCGCGTGTTCACCGTCACCGCCGGGGAGCATTCGGTACAACCATAGCCTTCGAGTGGACGAACTCCAAAGCGGTCTTCAAAAGCGATCGAGGTGCGCTCGGGAAGCTTTTCTGCGCCCGCCATGACGTACTGCAAGCTGCCAAAATCTTCCGGCTCGCAGCGCCGGATATACGCCTGCAAAAACGTCGGCGTCGCCAGCAGGAAGGTGACGCCGTATTGGCTGACCAGCGCGCCGATGGCCCGCGGCTCCAGCGGATTGGGATGAAACACCACGCCCATGCCGATGGTCGTGGGCAGACAAAGCGTTCCGGTGAAACCAAACGAATGAAAGAACGGCAAGATCCCAAGAATCTTGTCGTTCCGCCCGAGCATGAAAACCTGGTTCAGTTGCTCGACGTTAGAGGCGATGTTGTAGTGCGTGAGAATGACGCCCTTGGGATCGCCCGTGCTGCCGCTGGAAAAAATAATCGTCGCGATGTCGTCGAGCCTCGTCTTGCGGCCGCCTCCCGCCGCTTTTTCGAGAAGCCGCACCGGCAACAACCACGCAATGAGCACGGCAGTCAGCCGCTCCAGAGCGCCGGGATTTGCGGCAAGATCTTCGAGCATAATGGCCTGCGCCGGCACCTGAAGGTGAACCCGTTCCAGAAAAGCCTTCGACGTAATCACGGTTTTCAGTTCGCACTGCTTGGCGCAGGACGCAAGAACTTCGTTCGACGCCGTGTAGTTCAGATTGACGGGAAC
>JBEKWZ010000178.1:0-6571 GCA_049512555.1 Candidatus Sulfotelmatobacter sp.
CGCAATCAGGCGTGCGTAAGGACTGTGTAAATAACTACGCTGCCAGAGTGAGCACAACTGGGCAGATGGTCCTGCTTAGGAAAGATCACCGCGCTCACGCCGCATCGGCCCCATGAGCTTCTTGACTCGTAGCGACACTCCTTCAGCAGCCGCGCGACCGAAGCCAACCGCGAACAAGCGATGGACCGATCCCACCGCCAGCAGCGGCCGCGCGGATTCCAACCGTGGGACCTTTTTTCGGACTACGAAACGTGAGCACGTTGAGCGCAAACATCATTCACCCGCCTGAAGGAGCGCGCCGCTTACGTTATCCATCTCCCAGCAGCGCAATATTGTTTTGTCTTTGATGGGTCCAAGCGCGATCGGCCTCAAGGCCATGATCGAGATGTGCGGCGCTGACCGCGTCGGTGCGCTGTGTCCCCCTTTGTGCCTTTGCAGTAAGACCCCCTTTCGATTTAGTTGCACTATAGTTGCACAGATGCTCCCAAGTAGGGCCTTTTTGCCCAATCTGTAGTGCAATGTCCCGAACGTAAGTTGTTGGTTCCGAACACCAGGCATGTGGAACCGGGTAATTGCTAAACCGTTGTACGGGCTAACACCTGTACCGAGGGTTCGAATCCCCCCCTCTCCGCCATAGCCTTTAGATTGTTTAACTTGTCTCGCTATGATACTGTCGTGATACTAAAAGCGAGGCTGGTTAATGAACAAGTCCGTCAACCTGACTAAGCGGGTCAAGACGCCGAATGGCCCGCGTTTCTGCGCGGTCGCTCGCTCCGCCAACGGGCGGATCAAGGCGAATTACGTCGAGATCGGCGGTCGCGAAGAGCATCATCCCGAAGGTTCCTATTACATCGAGTGGTGGGACGGCGATAAGCGCCTGCGCCGCTCGGTGGGAAAGAATGCACTCGCGGCAGAGGCGCGGTGCCATCAGCAAGAGCAAACGCTGACGGCGAAGGTCGCGGGGCTCAAAGCGGGCCTCAAGTTCGCCGAAGATGGCGACCAGGTCCCTCTGGCGAACGCGGTGACTGCCCACCTCGCCGAAATTCAGCTCACGAAGAAGCCCAAGACGCTAGCGGCATATACCACGGCACTCGACTACTTTCTTGAGTCCTGCAAGAAGCAATACATTGCCGACGTGGATCGCCATGATTTGCTCCAGTACAGTGCATTCCTGCGCACCGCAAAGAAGCAGGCTCCCCGCAGCGTATATAACAAATTCGAGAACGTGATGGCGTTCTTGAAGGCGAACGGAATTCGCGGCCTAGTCGGCAAGAATGATTGGCCGCGTTACACGGAAGAAGAGCCCGAGATCTACGAAAAGGAAGAACTCGACAAGCTGTTCGCCGCTTGCAACGCGCAGGAGCGCCTCTGGTACGAGTTCTTCCTTATGACCGGCGAGCGGGAGCAGGAAGTCATGTACACATACTGGTCGGATATCAACTTTGCTCACGCGACGGTTCGGGTAAGCCACAAGCCGGACAGGGGCTGGACACCGAAGGCCTACAAGGAGCGTGAGATCCCGATTCCCAAGAAGCTGGTGAAGAGTCTGAAAGCGCAGAAGGCGAAAGCGGACAAGAGTTGCGATTTAGTATTCCCGACTGCCGGTTGTAATCCGAAGCTCGATTTTCTCGACTGCCTCAAGGCCGTTGCTGAGCGCGCGAAGCTCAAGGGAGACAACTTCTGGCTTCACAAGTTCCGTGCGACGTTCGCTACTCGTTGTCTTTGGGCAGGTGTCGATCTCCGCACGGTGCAACAGTGGCTGGGTCATTCAGACATGGAATCGACGATGCGATATTTGAAGCCGTCACGCAGCCAGAAGGTACGAGACAAGGTTAACGAGATCTTTGGGTAAGGGCGTCCGGTGAAGCATTCCGGGGCGATATCTTCCAAATCAAGCGCACCGGAAACGAGGCTGATCTTCGTGCTGATTCCGATCACCATCCTCTCGTTGCTGCGTTTGCTGGAGTTCTGAAGACTTTTTCCAGTCCGGCCAAGCTTCGACTCGCTCCGAAGCTTCTTCTAGAATCTTTACGAGCCAATCCTTTTCACGCATAATCGCCTCCAATTTATCACACTACGAAAAGAGCAGCCCTTGGATTCTCATCGCCTTGGTTAATGTTGCTAGCATTTCGTCTTCACTCTCTATGTACACCCGCTCTGCTGAAGAGGAGCGAGGAATTGCACCCGATGGATCGAAGCGTTGAACCTGACCAGAGGCAGACTTTCTATTTCTTGCGGAAAACAGATGCATGTATTGCCGAGGCGCGAGGCCGACGAACGGTTCGAAAACTATCTGATGTGAATTCGCTTCGCTGCTCTCTACTGAAATAGAGTCCGGATACAGTTCCGCCGCAAGACTCTTAGCATAAGGCTCGATGTAGCGAACGCGCACAATCCCAGAGGCAACAATATGTCTAGCACACAAATGACACGGAAATGTAGTCACAAACATTGTACATTCCGAAACGGAAACTCCTCTGCGAGCGGCCTCCACGATAGCGGCCATCTCCGCGTGAACGGCGCGACCGAATTCAATTAGACTGCGAATCTGCGAACTCTTAGGTAAGACTGCTTTATCTCCGTCCAATGCTTCGGCGGCGAGCATCCTGACGTCTGCGGTCGCTTTCTCCGGCACGAGCCAACCCGCCTCCTGCAAGTGTTTCACGGTGTCGGTGAAGAGGTTTCTTTTGTGGAGATCGTTTGACTCATACCCGATTACGAACTCGCGTTGATCCGGCCTGGCATCACACCAATACAGGCCACCTCCTGCCATCGGCACCTCGTTGGTCCCTACGGCGACTATATCCCCGTCCCCACGTGCTATTGATGCTCCTACTTGTCGACCAAGCTCCGCAGATCGCAAGGCTGCGGCCTGAGCGTGGAACATGGCGTACTCGCCTTTTGTCGGTGTGTGAAAGGTATTTCCGAAGAGCAATTCCACGACACGAGTGATTGACTCGCGTAACGTTGCCGGGTCGGTGGTATCTACAAAAGCATCCGCCCGGTGGAAGGTGTCTCGAAGGTTTTGACCGTGAGGCATTCCAAGCTCTTCTTGGTCTCTATTGATTAGTGCCTCTGCAGTTGAATAATGGCGTTCGACCGGGTACTCGTTCCGAGACTGGGCGATACCTCTTGCCAGATTGATTTTTCTTGCTGTGTGGGGAGCGTACGCAGCGATGAGAAAGAAGCTGGTACCGTAGACTTCGCGTAGAGTTTCTGCCTCATCAGGATGTTTCAGAGAGCGAAGAATGTACGCCCGTCGCTGGATAACACCGCCTCGCGGTACACTTGCTTCCTTTCGCTCCTGAATGATCTCGCCGATTCCGAGGATCGCCATAGCGTCATTTCGCAGCGTACGCTCGCGAAACTCATCTCCGGCTGTCATCAACTTGTCGATGTAGATATCTAGTGGACCGGTAGGGTCAGGCAAGGAACCGTATTCCGGAAGGTCCCGTAAGAGTGTTGCAAGTCGGATAAGTGGTTTCGACTGATAATCAACGGCGGCAAGGGCGTCGGTCAGAAAACCTGTCACGAGATCCAGGTCTGTACCAACCGCACCTACGAGTCCGATAATAAGCTCAGGCCCAGTCAGCAAGGCTCACCTCGTTCCTTATTTCTTGGAGAGTATGACCCTGGCTGGAGCACAACCGGTTCGTCAGACTAGGATGCATAGTCCTCCCTTAAAGCTGGAGTGACTCGCTGCCCCTCGAAGCAAGTCTGCTGGGCGATCATACACCAATATGTCAAGTCGGACAGAATGGCCAGAGTGTGTAGATCAATAAAACGAATGCATTATTCTTTTCACATGGACGGCAGCCGCAAGTGGCATTATGGCCGTGATCTTGCCCACGCCTCAACTGTGGAGATAGTACGGGGATGCCCCAGAAGCGGAAGATCAACCGTGACCTAGTGAATGCCGCTCTCAATACCTCGTATCCGAAGTGCGGCGGCTCAATCCCACCCGCTCAGATTGTCCGCGTAGACTTTGAGCGCGTGGAGTGTCCCAAGTGTCATACGCGCTTTATTCCCGATTGCAGAAGTCCAACGCAGCAAAAGTTAGCCTGTCGTGTAGCGGGAACCCCAAGAAATAATCGCTCACGTTCGAACAGCAACGGAAAGGGTGTGCCAAATGCGATTCTCGAAGCGATTTGTACTCCTCTTCGCATCCTTGATTTTCCAGACTTCCATAGCCCTAACGCAAACAGCGATGCCAACCGCGAATATCCTCAGTCGGGTAACGATGGTTGAGTCGCGATACGGACGCGGATCAACTTTTTCAATAGATGTAGATCAGCGAGAATATTGGATTACAGCTAAGCACATTCTTACAGGTGCGACGCAGCCCCCATACGGATCTCTCACAAGTAAATTGGCGTCGCTGAACATTCTCAACCCCGGCTTTCAGGGGGACCAGTGGCTTACGATGAACTTCTCGGTAATAGATACTGGCAATGACATTGACATCGTGATCCTTGCTCCTCCCGAACCGCTCTTGAAGAATCCGCTGCCAAATGAGCCTGCCGACTCAGGGGGGATCTTTTTGGGTGGTGATTGCGAGTTCCTTGGTTTCCCGTATGGAGGCGGATGGCGGGTAAGCTTTGACAAGGGACAATCGTTCTGGATGCCATTCGTGAAGCATTGCAATGTGTCTGCTATGCCCAGCCTGGCACCAAGGATATGGGTTCTTGACGGGATTAACAATCCGGGATTTTCGGGTGGTCCGGTGATATTCAAGACCGGTGCCGACCAAAGGATTCTCGCCGTGGTGTCCGGATATCACACAGAACCCGCCGAGATAGTTTCCTCAGCCGCAGCTAAGAAAGCTCCTGTGAAAAAGCCAAACGAACCGAAGAAACCGGAGCACCTAAGGGTCAACGTGAACTCGGGGTTCATCATAGCCTATGACATTGCTTATGCGATGGACGCGATTAAAGCAAATCCCATTGGGCCGCTGCGTAAGCCAAGCGGGAGCCGATAGAATATTCCGGAGAACCGAGGCAAAGTTCCTGTGAAGATTCACCTGCGTCTTGTGTCGATACTGTTTTTCGCAGCGTCAAATATTGCAGGCTGTCAGCAGCAAACCGGAACCATCCTTGTATGGAGAATCTTTCCAGATCATGCCGTCATAGCCGCTGATAGCAAGGTTAGCCACACTTGTCCCGGTGTGACTAACCCGATAGTAGGTTACGACGTATGTAAGATCTTGACATTCGATGATCAATACGTCTTCGCCGCCACCGGCTATACCGGCAGATTTGACCCCTGCCAATCGAGCCGGAGGTTGTGGGATGTGCGGCAGCTCACCACCCAGCTCTATCAGGAGGGCAAAATATCAACGACCGACGACTTTGCTCGCAAGTGGGCCACCAAGATGAATGCGGTACTCAGTGAGGATGCCAGGATTTCTCCACCGTCACATCATAACGGCTTGGTCCTCGGGGGTTTGTTCATAGGTATCTCCAAAGGTCAACTTTCGACCGAGATGGTAAGCTTCCAGCTCGATAGAGATGGCCACGCTCGACCACAGCTCTTTGTAATTCATCCGAGCGATCAGCCAGATGATGCCGGGGAGGATAGAGTCCTCATAGAGTTTGAGGACAATAAAACCCCGAGAGCTAAACTCTGGCACCGTCGAATCGATAAGCTTAAGCCGGACGACCAGATTGCGGCTCTTGCCAAGCTCGTTGAAGACTTCGAGGTTTCGGCAGGCGTAGGAGGCCCGATTGATTCGGTCCGAATAACCCCGTTCGGAGTGCAGTGGCTCAGTGCTAAGCCCGAATGCGGACCACACCCGACAAAACCGAGAAAGTAACGCTAGGACTTGATAATGTGTGGCCGCTATAGACTCTCGCGTCGCGAGCAGCTCGTCGATGAATACTTCGACTGCAGCGGTGAAGATGATTGATCCCACATGAAGAAATGGGTTCTCGCAGCTCACTTTATCTGTGACAATCTAGCGAAGGAGCACCCTGATGCTTTTCATGAGGAGATTCGTTTCGCTCATTACCGTCGCAACGACGCTGCTTGCTCTGGTTTCCGCGCAGACTCCACAACCGTCGCCAAGCCAGCCAGCGCAGCAGCAACAGAAGTCCCAACCGAAATGTACGGATAACGGCACGTACACAAATAGCAAAGGAGAGACAGTGAAGCGGCCAGAGAACTGCTCAGCAGCTCCTCAAGGCGCGACGGCACAATGCCGGGATGGAAGCTACAGTTTCAGCCAGAGCCGCAGAGGGACGTGCTCACATCACGGGGGCGTTGCCAAATGGCTATGAACGAGCAATCAAAAGGGTGTGCATCACGCACACCCTCTCCCCCGGAATTAGCCCGCGCTCTGCAAGGCGCAAAGTGGGGAAGGCGCGTCGTCATTGCAGATCTGCAGAGCCCACGAGAGTTCTGGCTACTTTTTACAACAATCCTGCGTCGGTGGAGCACTTGAAGCTTCGCTGTCCGTAATTCGTAACAGAGGATTGGTACTGTACTGCAAAACAAAACGTCCCAGACTCAAGTCGAGTCACGGGACGCCCGTTGATCAGCCCTCCCCCAAGTGCTGCTCAAGAACGAGCATAGA
>JBEKWZ010000179.1:0-6560 GCA_049512555.1 Candidatus Sulfotelmatobacter sp.
AGTGATCGCATCGGACGACTTCCCGTGCATCTACCGGGGCAAGAGTCGTAGCCATCGGGTTGTGGGAGTGCCAGAGCGGGGCCCTCCGTACGGCCTAAATACCAGAGCAGGAAGAACTTGGGGGAAGACATTCCTGCTTGCACGCTCAATCTGCGGCATTCGCCCTGTGGATGTCAAGGTTAAAATGCTGCAACCCCGCGCATTCTGCGGGTAAAACGCGAAACAACAAGCAAAATACTCGGAGAAAACAGGCGAAAACCGTGATTGATCGGGAAATGGGGAGGTGTTTACTAATTGGATTCACCCTCTAGACCCCAAGAAACGCCGGATGTAGAGGCCTTGGTTAATATCGATAGGCCGTACCGATAGCTGCTAGAATCCGCCCCAGGGGTGTCTTGGCTATGTTCTCTTTACTGCGCTCAACCCTCGTAGCCGCCATTTTGTTCTTCCCTCTACAACTCACAGTTCCCGGCCAAGATACTCACGCTCCAGAGAGAGACGCAGACCTGGCGGCTGCTGACCAGCTATTTCGAGCGGACAAGTTCGCGGAGGCCGAGGCCAGCTACCAGGCGCTTCTGAAGAATGACCCGAAACTTGTGCCTGCGCAAGTTGGACTTGCTCGGGCATTGCTAGGGCAGCAAAAGATTGATGCAGCGCTGGATGCTGTGAGTGCCGCATTGGCTGCGCAGCCCAATTCTGCGGCGTTGCTGGCGGCGAAGGGCGATGTCCAGTTTCGCAGCGGCGAAATGTCAGACGCCGAGACCTCCTATGACGCGGCAATGGAGCTCGATCCGTTAGGGGTGCGGGCGCATATCGGACTGATGCGGTTATATGGCTCCTATTCCATGTACCGACTAGCTTACGACCAGCTAAAGAGTGCCCACGAGATGGCTCCTGACGATTTCGTTGTACAGATGAACTGGTTACGCCTGCTTCCGCGAAAAGACCAATTGGCGGCGTTAGAGTCCTACCTCGATACCCCCCACCCAGGTTATGAAAAAGAAACCAAGAGGATGGCCCAAGATCTGGAACTCATGAAAGCGACTGTGGACAATTCCGTTCATGCATGCAGGCTGGTCAGCAAGGTCGAGCAAACGGAGACGAAGCTGGTGGGGATCATACGAGCGATCACTGGGAGTGCGCGTGAAACAGGCGTAAGCCTATCCACGAAGGTTAATGACCACAACGTCCTTCTCCAGCTTGATACTGGAGCAAGTGGAATCATCGTGGCACGTAAACTTGCAAAAGCGACAGGACTGACCTTACTCTCTGCCGAGCATCTCAGTGGTATCGGTGACGATGGTGAGCAAAGCGGATACAAGGCAATAGCGGACCACATCCATGTGGGCGACCTGGAGTTTCGGGACTGTGTTGTCCACGTTGTCGACATGCCCGGTTTAGGGGACGGGCTTATCGGTACAAATGTTTTCGGAAGGTATGTTGTCGATATTGATCTCCCGGGAAAGCTACTCAAACTGTCTCCGTTGCCGAAGCGACCGGAGGATGCGGTCGCCCTGACGTCGCTGAATAGCGATGGCGAGGAACAAGTAAATGCGGAGCAGAAGGAAAGCAGCCTGACCGAACAAACTCCGAACGAGCCGAAACCCTCCGCCATCGATCCCGAGGCCGCTCGGAGCCTGCCCCGGAACCGTTACATCGCGCCGGAGATGGCCAACTGGACTAAAGTCTTTCGCTTTGGCCACCTCATGCTGGTGCCGACCGTGGTGGGCGATTCTAAGCCTATGCTGTTCTTGCTCGACACAGGTTTCTTCACAAGCATTCTGTCGCTACGCGCCGGGCGGGAGGTCAGTAAAGTTTATTCCGAAAACCGCATTGGGGTCGGCGGTCTTAGCGGCCGTGTGAAGAGGATCTACACTTCCAGAGAGGCAACTTTGCATTTTGGGCACCTGCAGCAGAAGGCAAACGGCATTCTCACGTTGGACCTCTCCACTCAAAGTCGCCAAGCGGGGACGGAGGTTTCCGGCATTCTAGGGTTTGAAACCCTTAGTCACCTTGAGGTGAAGGTGGATTATCGCGACGGCCTCGTAGATTTTCAGTACGATCCAAAACGCCAAAAGCGGTAGCAGACCCGCGTCTCGGCTGTTGACGTAACATCCCGTTACCCTCAGTGTAACGATGAGTGAAATGATCACAAGCGTCCCATTCCCAATTTGGGTTGAGGTAACTGCCGCCTGAGTGACCGTTCGTAATTTGAAAATGCCCATCGCGGGATACAGAATCAATTTGCCCACCACTTCGTAGTTCGGTCACCGTGGCTTCCTTCCCGGAAGTGACGCCGCTGAACGAATCCACTCTGGCCTGATTGGATCTGTGAACAGCCATGTCTCGCGCCAAGGCAACCATTCTCTGCATTGACACTCACTGGAACGGCCTCATCGGCCGGAAGATGTTGCTCGAAAAAAACGGCTACAAGGTTTTGGAAGCCAGCGGCGGGGACGAAGGGCTGAAGCTGTTCCTCTCGCGCAACGTGGACGCCGTGGTCCTCGACTACCAGATGCCCGGAATGAACGGGGACGTGGTAGCAGACAGGATGAAGAGCATCAACTCCCATGTCCCGATCATGATGTTATCCGCCTTCGGACCATTGCCGAAAAAGAAGCTGCGCTCAGTAGACTCATTCTTGACCAAGTCGCAACCACCGAGCATTCTTTTGTCCACGCTGCAAGGGTTGCTGGACGATCACAAACCATTTTTCTCCCGTTGGCTCTGTCAATGGAAGAACCGGAATAAGGGGAGTTCGTGAAATTCTTGAAGTTGCTTCTTCGGCAAGGTTGCGCGCACCGCTTCTCGTGGCCGCGCAGCGACGACAACGGATGTCATTACCAGATCTGCCTGGCTTGCGGAACGGCCTACGAATACGACTGGGGAACGATGCGCCGGACGAGCCGCCTGCTCGGGGCAGCCGTCCAACAAGAATTTGCGCAGCGGTAGTCTCTCGCACTGATCCGGGGCGAGCAGTCGCGCGGTGCGCCAACCGAAACAGGGAACTATGCCATGACTCATTTTCTTCAGGGCCGGCCGCTCCGACGGGCGCCGCGCGCCAGTCTCCCCGGAACCATCTCGGCGGTGATTCGGATGGAGAACGGTCGACAGGTGCGCGCCAAGCTGAGGCAACTCTCCATCTCCGGTGGATTATTGGACCTTGCGACTTGCCTCGAAGAACGCGCCTGGGTCGAGCTGACCATTTACTTAGGCACCGGCGGGGTGCGGACCACTGCAGAGATGATGTTTCCCATGCGACGCGATGGCTCCTTTCTGCAGCCGTTTCGGTTTACCAGCATGGGCGCGGAGGAACTCTACGCAATCGATCGGGAAGTAACCAGGCTGCTGCAGCAATCCGTGAGGTCAAAAACCGGCGAGCCGGGCTTACGGGCACCTCGCTACTACCTGGAGACGTGGTGAGACTTCTGGCAGTGATTGCAATGAGAATGATTCGGAGTCGCGATAAGCTGGCCGGATGAAAATGACGGCGCAATAATCCAAAGACAACTACTGTTCTAATCGGTCGCACCTCGACGACGGCTGATACTGCTTTCCTGTCATTGCCTCGGTGACAACTGGGGGAACGCCTGTGGTTTGAAGCGGAGCCCATTCGCTCGAAGAATTTGTATTTGCAGTCAGCCTTGTTTTAGGATTCTCGCTACTGTTGTAGCTTAATTCCACCGGCAAGGAGGCCTCTTACACATGTCAGAAAGCACAGTGATCGCTAATCAGAAGAGGATTGTCCAGAATCAGAAGATCATCATCGGCAATCAGGCCACACTCCGCGCGAATCAGACCACGATCAAAAAGAATCAGGCGGCTATTCTGAAAAACCAGTCCGCCATTCTCAAGAATCAGGGTGCCCTTCAGACGATTATCGAGAATCAGAAAGAGATTCTCGCCCGGCTGAATAAGTGATTCGAGGCCGATTGGCTTATCGTGTTTGCGAGGGAGCCGGCGTCGCAGACTCTGTGGCGCCGGTTCTCGCGAAAACGATGGGCTGGGCCGAGCTAATCCCTTTCCCCTCCTTCACCGTGATGAACTGATTGGGCTTGACGTCTGGGATTTTATCTTTCTGGCCGCTGGGCCAGACGATCTCCAGGCTCACGGTCTTGCCCGCCTCGGGCTTGCCCAGGCCGAAGGTTAGGGGCAACTCGCTTTGGGACAAATAGCTGGAGCCTGTTTTCACCATGGCAAACAGGCGCGCTCCTGTGTTTGACCTGACCGTGACCTTCGCGCCTATGCCGTCGCGGTTCGAGCGTGTGCCGACGGTCTTCACGCGCAGCATGTCGTTCTGGTTTCCATTGTCGTTGCGCAGCAAGCGCGCCGGCCCATTGTTGGCAGTAATCAATAAATCCAAATCTCCGTCGTTGTCGAAATCTCCATAGGCCGCACCACGGCCCACGATCGGACGTTGCAGCGCCGGGCCGAGTTTCGTGGTTACTTCTTCAAACTTGTTCTTGCCCAGGTTGCGGAAAAGATGCGGCGGCTGCGCGTACTTGACCTGCGGCTGCACCACACTGATGTCGTCGGAGACATGGCCGTTGATCGCGAGAATGTCGGGGCGGCCATCAAGATCGTAGTCAAAAAAGAACGTGCCGAACGTAAGAGACTTCGTCGATATCCTGCTGATGCCTGTAGCGCCCGCTTCGTCAGTAAATAATCCCGAGCCATCATTGTGGTAGAGGGCCATCCCCTCATTCGTGAAGTTCCCGATCACTAAACTCTGCCAGCCGGAGTCGTCGTAGTCGGCCGCGTCCGTGCCCATGCCGGCGCGCACCGTCCCTGCTTCGCTGTAGGCCACGCCGGCCGCGACTGCGACATCGGTGAAGGTGCCGTTGTGATTGTTGCGGTAAAGCTTATTTGGTTCGGTGTCGTTGGAAACGAAGAGGTCGAGCCAGCCATCGTTGTCATAGTCTAAAAGTGCGACTCCAAGCGACTTGCTCGTGGGATCGTAGAGACCGGCGCGCCGCGTGACGTTCTCGAACGTTCCATCGCCCTTGTTGTGAAAGAGCGTGGAGCTTTGGCCCTTATACCTCTGCGGAGTGCAGTAAGACTTGTTCTTATTGTCGAGCGAGCAGTATTGGTCGGTCTCAATGGACCACTCGATATAGTGGGCGACGAAAAGATCCAGCTTGCCGTCGTTGTCATAGTCGACCCACACCGCGCTTGCGGAAAATCCCGGATCGGCTACGCCCGCCTTGGCGGTGACATCGGCAAACTTGCCATTGCCCAGATTGTGGAAGAGATGATTCGAACCGACGGTCGTGATGTAGATATCGTCGTAGCCGTCGTTGTCATAGTCGCCGACGGCGCAGCCGAGCCCGTACATTTCTACCGCGAGGCCGGCCTGCCGGGTCACATCGGTAAACGTGCCGTCTCTATTGTTGTGATAGAGGGCGGGAAAGGATTTGCCCAACTTGTGTCCTGGCCAGTCCATGGAGTTGACCAGCAAAATGTCCTGCCAGCCGTCGTTGTCGTAATCGAGAAAGCACACGCCACTGCCCATGGTTTCCGGAAGATACTTTTTCCCGAATGCGCCACTATTGTGCTTGAAATGAATGCCTGTCTGTTCGGTGACGTCGGTGAACTCAATAGGGCCGGAGGGACGAGAATACGTGATTATCGGAGCCGGTTCCGGGGATGAGGGTTGAGGCGCTGATGGCGAGGGAGCAGAAGCAGGTGCCGCCGGAACAGTGTTCGGTTCATTTGATGCCTTGGGCTTGCAACTCACGGACATGAAGATTGCGTTCAGCAACAGGCAGCAGACGGCTCGGCGCAGTGTCAGATGTGGAATGTCTTTCTCACCGACAATCACTGAGCCACCGTGAGTTTCGTTGCGTTCGCGCGGCGCGAATCCATCCAAATCTCGATCAGCATGGCCGTTGGACCCACCACGAAGAGCGCGTAAAAAGGCGCGTAAACAATCTGGTCTAAGCGCAGAAGCATTTCCACCACGGCCACCAGAAACACGACCAGACATTGGCCTCGCTTGGACCGAACTGTGGTCTTCGGATCGGTGATCATGAAGAAAATGAACAGTTGGTACATGGGACCGGTAATCGGCGCAATCTCGGATTGCCAAGGGCTTCCGGTCATCCAGCTGCGCAAAAATGCGAACGCGATGAACGACGCGACATAGATGCCCGTGATGTGAAAACGCCGCAGTCGCCAGATAATCACCGAGCCCAGCGCCCAGATGACGAGCATGGGCAACAGGTAATTGCCCCACTGGATGCTCAGTGTTGCCACGGTCTCGGCCGCTAGAAACAGCATCACGGAAATGCCGAAGTTAGACGGGTTCCAGATGTGACGGCCCTTCACCCTCAACACATATTTGGATGTGATGGAGATCGCGCTGCACAGCGCATACGGCCAGAAGGCCGGCGAACGCACCAGAATTCCGACGCTGATTCCCGAAATATAGGCGCTGGCGGGATGCACCCACTTGTGAAAGAAAATCCGTCCCAGCACCAGTTCGAGTCCAATGCTTGTAACGATCGCCAGCAGCGTCTTCTGATAGCTCTCGAGAATTCCGAATGACAGGTGACCGGCCA
>JBEKWZ010000180.1:0-6550 GCA_049512555.1 Candidatus Sulfotelmatobacter sp.
CCCTCGACTACGCATTGCGATTGATAAAACCAATCGCAACGCTTCGCTCGGGATGACAAACATCAGCGCGTGCATCCTGATAGCTTTTCAGCGCGGGTGGACTGCTGATACGCTCTTAGTAACCCATGGCGAACTGCATTCGATGCGGCCGGCAGATGCCGGCATTTTCATTCAAGAAGATCTGCCCGTGGTGTGTGCAGCACGAGGCCGCGCAGCGCGGCGAACTCGACGAGAACGCGAGGCAGCCCGTCATCACCGCTCCCTGGGTCCAGCGCGAATCCACCGTGACTCTCACGCAGGTCATCTTCGGCGCCAACGTGATGGTCTTTATCGCGATGGTGATCGCCAGCGGCCCCTCGTTGGACTTCACTGGGCAAGTCGAACTACACTTCGGCGCCAATTACGGGCCTCTTACGTTGTCTGGCGATTGGTGGCGCCTCGTCACCTACATGTTTCTTCATGGCGGCCTTATGCACATCGCCTTCAACATGTGGTGTCTGTGGGATCTTGGCAGGCTGTGCGAATCTCTTTATGGGCGTTGGACCTTCGCTGCCATCTATCTGATCACGGGCGTGGCCGGAGGACTGGCCAGCATTGCGTGGAACCCTGAAGTACTGAGCGTAGGTGCATCGGGCGCAATCTTTGGACTGGCGGGGGCCCTGGCGGCATCGTTCTACCTGGGCGAATTTTCAATTCCCAAGGTCGCGATCCAAGGAACGTTGAGGAGTCTTCTCTTCTTCATCGGCTTTAACGTCCTGTTCGGAGCCATGGTTCCCGGCATCGACAACGCCTGCCACGGCGGGGGGCTGGTCAGCGGGCTGATTCTCGGAGCCCTGATTGCGCGTGTGGCGCCGCAACACGATTCTCCGCGCCGCATCGGCGTTCTGGGCATGCTCGCGCTTGCGGTTGTGGTTGCCGCCTTTGGAGTGCAACGCTGGCGCGGCTCCGACTTACACTTTCGTTCCGCGATCGTCGCGCAGAAGAGTGTTGACCGGATCATCGCCGAGCTTCAAAAGAAGCTTAAGCAGAATCCCCGGGATGCGTCGGCTCATTACGCGCTCGCGCATGAGTACTTCAGCAGCAGACAAATCCCCGAAGGCATCGGCGAACTGAAGCGTGTGCTTGAACTGCAGCCTCAGAATGCAAACGCTCGGTTGGACCTAGGGGCTGCATATCTGAGCCAAGGGCAGGCGAAGGAAGCGCAGGAGGAATTCACCAAGTTCGTGGCCCAGGAACCGAACCAGGTAGACGGCCATGCCGGCCTCGGAATGGCGCTCGCGGATCAGGGAAATCATCCTGCCGCGATCGAGGAGTACAAAGCCGCTCTGCGCCTCGATCCACGGGCCGGCGGGGTTTACTACAAGCTGGGGATATCTCAGGCGCAGCTAAAGCAGTACGACGACGCCATCGCTTCTTATCAGAAGGAACAGCAACAGAGTGGGGATGATCCCGAACTCGAGAACGCATTGGCCGACGGCTACCAAGCCAAAGGAATGACACAGCAAGCGCAGGCGGCGAGGGACAAGGCCGCGCAGCTGAAAAGCGGACAGAGAGATTAGCCCGGGCTTAATCGCTCGCGGCCCACATAGGGGGTTCTTTGGTTCTTCGTGATCTCCCCCACCGCTCGCCAAGCCTGGTTGATCGCCTCATCGGTGTAGGCACGGGCGCCCGCGTCGGAGTTGGCGATGGCAATCCGGCCATAGGGTTTGCGCGCCTTTTCGCACGGCGTTTCGCCGCCTTCCAGCACGAACTTGTCCCACAAGCTGCTGTACTCGTAGGCATAGCCGTGGGGCCAGCGGTTGGCGGTGATGGCCAGGATGTCGCGCGCGGGATCGAATCCGCCCGGTCCCAGCGTCCGCGCCAGTTGCTCACGAATGTTGCGCTCGATAGTTTCAAACGTAGTGGTGTAGAGTTCCATGCGGCCGGCGATGTGTTGATCTTTCGCGGGCAGGCCCGCGTGGCACGGCGCCTTGCTCATGTGCACGACCAGCGGATCCTCCGGCGGGCGCGGACAATGATAGTCACCAATGCTGACCGGCAGGTCCACGTCAACGTGGGTATGGTAGCCGCTCGGCGCGTAGATCGAATTTGCTCCCCGCTTCTGAAAGGCCGTTGAGTTCCGCAAGAGCACATTGCTGTACAGCAGCGGAACTTTCTGCGCCGAGGCCAGCGCGTCTCTCTGCGCGGCGGGTAATTCTTCGCAGATGTAGGGAATCACGATGTTCCAGCAAGCCAGAATGCAGTGCCCGGCTCGGACGGTATACACCTTGCCGCCCCGAGCATAGGCGATTTCAACGTCAGTGGCTGCCACCGCAGCGCCCACATGCTTCACTCGCACGGCCGTGCTGTTCAATCGTATTCGGACGTGCGACTTGCTCTCGTCCAGTTTCGCGTAGTTAGCCTTGGCAGTGACCACGTCAGTCGCCGAACTGCCCGGAACAGCCTCTGGAATCAGCTTGCGCACCAACAAGCGCGCGATGCTCGCGTTGCCGTCGGGAAAGTGGAAGAAGTAGCCACGCTCGTTGTTCAGGGCCGGCGTCTCAAGCCCCATTCCGCCAAAGCCTGGATATCCGATCTCCGATGCGTCGAGCGCCGCAACCGCTTCAATGCCGACTCCAAACTCCGAAAAGGAAGCATTCTGATAGAGCCGAACCACATCCGCGTGCGCGCCCGCCACTTCGGTCAGGAACCTGGCATAGCTGATGCGTGCCAAACGATCTTCCTTCTGTTCGGCATTCAGCCCCGGAAGATAATCTTTCTTCTCGCGGCACAGGCGGGAAACATCCTTGCGCGCCTGCTCTGCAATCGGCGCCTCGGCTATGAAGTGCGCCCAGGCATCGGGGCCGGCCGCCGCAAGATCGAAGGTCTCACCGCCGGGAAACGGGTAAGGATCATCCACCAGTTTGTCGGCGCCAAAAGTTTCCTTGTCGAAGAAAATCTTGGGAACTCGTCCCATCGACCCGTAGAGATTTCTGTCCAGATATTTTGAGAAGCTGCTGACTTCGATTCCTAGTTCCTCGATCACGCCCTTCGCTACTTCGCTATATGGTTCGGGACTTTCGATCGAGTAGGTCCCACCATATCCGAGCAACGTTCGGCTACCGACGCGGAATTCGTTGCGCTTGGCGTGTCCCCCAAAATCGTCGTGGTTCTCGAGGATGAGGATGCGGGCCTTCCCGCCGTTGGCCTTGCGGTAGAAGTGGGCGGCAGCCAGGCCGCTGATGCCACCGCCAACTACGACGAGGTCGTAGGTCTCTCCAGTGTCTTCCGGCTTGCCCGCCGATTCCCAGAACGTGCCGTCGCGTAGGCTGTGAGCGACATCGAACGATCCGGGATGGCTTCCGCGCATCCCGGTCAGCGCGGGCGGGTAGTAGGTAGGAGAACTTTCAGGACCGACGGCAGCTTGACCTCCTCCTGTCCTGGCGGAAAGGTCCCACGGCATCAGGGCTGCACCCGCCGTCACCGCAACGCCGTTCAGAAAATCACGGCGAGTAATCCTGCGATGCATTCCCAGTTCACGATCGTGCACGATTCTCCTCCGCCGCGCGGCTACGACCCGCCTTCGGCTTTCTTCACAGCCAGTTCTGCCCCCTGGAATCCAATTTTGCTGTGGGTTCCATCGCAGAAGGGTTTGTTGACCGATCCGCCGCAGCGGCAGAGAGAGAATGCGGTTTTTCCGGTCAAATCGAACGGAGTGCCGTTGACATCGACCAATTCAATCGAACCTTCAGGAGCCTCGACCCGGAGCGGACCATTGGGCCTTACCGTGATTTTTACTTGAGCCATGAACTCATCCTCCAACCTTACCGATTTATAGTAAGCATAAGAAGATACCACGACTGGCGAAGATTGTGCAGCGGACGGGGATGAAGCAGATTCCTCCTTGCCGTCGCCTCGCTCGCTCGGCTCGGGCTGCCTCGGAATGACAGGATTCTTCTTGGACCGGCGGCCTTCAGGCTGCTGCGGATCGAGCCGGAACCAGACTGCGGTAGAGCTGCAGGCAGTCGTCAATCATGCGCTTGGTGGTGAAGCGCTCGCGGGCGCGAGAGTAGGCCATCTCGGCGTAGGCGCGGCGCATGGGACGGTCGTTGTTCAGCAGACGAATCTTGTCGGCGAGGCTGGCTCCGTCGTTGGTGTGGAAGTAGAGGGCTGCATCTCCCCAGATCTCGCGGAAGCTCGGGATGTCGTTCGCCACAATGGCGCACCGTGAAAACGCGGCTTCAAGCGCGGCCATGCCGAGAGGTTCGTAGCGCGCCGTGGCGGCATAGATCGCCGCACGGCTGTAGAGCGCGCGCAGTTGCGCTTCGGTCTGCGGACCACGGATCGCAACCGACATCTGCTCGGTGTCGACCTTCACATCCGCACGAATTGGAATGCGCGGCACCGGCACCGTATGTTCCGCTCCCACAATGCAGACCGGGACCGAATAGGGCTGCTGGGTAAGAAGAAAAACCTGCTTGCTCGCGTCCACCAAGCGCCCAACGGCCAGCACGCAATCGTCTTTGCTGACGTAGGGATTGAAAAAAATCGGATTGCGTCCGGGGTAGATCACTTCTCCGCGCCGCGGGCGTCCGTAGCAAACGGAAATCCGGTCGAGCATCCACGCCGAGGGAGCTACGACCGCATCCGCCGCAGCCAGTCCGTCGGTGACCGTGTTGCGATACCAGTTCAGCGAACGATCGGGACGCCGCCCCTGATCATATTTCACGCGATCATTTTTCGCTTGACCATGAACCGCATGCTTCCACGTGATCAAATCGCCGTGCGCCATCACCACCCGCGGCACGTCGACCGGAAGGTTGCCATAGCAAAACTGGTTCAGATGCAAAACGTCGGGCTGCAGTTCGCGAACCAACGCGGCGAGGAAGGCCGACGATTCGGCCAAATCTTCTTCCGCCTCCTGCACCCATTCCAGTCGAAAAGCCGTAGGCCGGTAGTCAAGGCCGTGCAGATGATCCATCCACGAGGTCTGCTCGGGCAGCGGAATCTCGCCAAAGCTGACCAGCGTGACTCGCACGCCCCGCGTGACCAGCCCGGTCACAAGTTCGCGGGTGTAGGTCCATGATCCGGAGAGCGAGTCGGCGGTAACGAGGACGTGCACAGCACCTCCCTGGGGTAGGCGCGAAATGCCTTAAGGGACAAAGGATTCCGCCTGCCAGGCCGGTCCATTCTAATGTGAATCTGGGGCAACGGGAAGGATTTTGTAGGCGTAGTTGTACAAGTTATGGCACGGAAAGGCGTGATCTGCGCAGAAAAGCAAGCCTGTCCGGGAGGTTTTGAGCCGATCACCGCGACTTGTCCCACGGGACCAGCAAACAAAACGCGCTGTGAAGCTCAGTTCACTTCCAGCCGCTGCCTTAGCTCTCGCGCCAGGCTGTCGATAGTGCGAATCTTTTCCACTGCCGGGTCCGGAACGTCGGGCACCGCCATCGCCAGTTCACAGGAAAGGAGCATCGCGGTTAAGGTCCCCCGCATTTCACTGTGCATCTGTTCCGCGACCGCGCGGCGGGCGGCGGCTTCCTCGCGCTTGCGGCGATGCAGCGCCGTCCGCACTTCGCGCACCAGGCGTTCCATTCCGGTGACGGCGAAGTTGACATAGACAGGGAATGCCGTACCCAGATGCTCTATCATCTGATCGCTCTCGTCGGGATCGGTTTCCAGCAGAAACTGGTCGATGACGGCGGCGGAGTAAGTTTGCTCGCGCAGGCGGGTGGCAGCCTCCTGCAGGTTCTTGGCCCAGTGCGTTTCTTGGCCCGTAGCAGCACGCAAGGTCTCGACGCACTGAGGGCCGTTAGCTGACGGCGTGACGAGTAGAATCATGCTCTTTCAAGTTGCACGTCTGCCGCCACCATGCTGCCTGCTGAAAACACAGTGCTTAGCAATGTGGAAGCACCACCGTCAGCAAAACCAGGTCCCGTTGCGGAACTCGGTTCCCAGAAACAAGTTCGGAACTGGACGCGCCCGCTCGGAATGCTCAAGATCGGAATGCTCAAGATTGATATCCCTGAGTGGCGTAGTCCTTGAGCTTGCGGTACAGGGTCGTTTTCCCGATCCCTAACAACCGGGCCGCTTGCAACTTGTCGCCATTGAGTTCCGTAATCGCGTTCAGAATCGTGTTCTTCTCGAGTTCCGCCATCGGAATGATCTTTCGGGTCGCGGCCCCATCCCCGATCCCGCTCGACATATCAGGCGCGGGCAGATTAGCCACCTCCCGCGGCAGATCCGTGCTGTGAATCAGTGGACCGCTGGTGAAGGCATAGGTCCGTTCCAGGCAATTTTCCAGTTCGCGGACGTTGCCCGGCCAGTCATAGGCGAGCATCGCCTTGAGAGCTTCGTCGCTAAGTATCTTCTCCTGGCCTGAGCTCCGCACCATGCGTTCCAGAAAATAAGCGATCAGCAGCGGAATGTCCTGCCGCCGCTCCCGCAGCGCGGGAATGCGCAGGCTGAGCACATTAAGCCGGAAGTACAAGTCCCGGCGAAACTCGCCCTGCATCACGGCTTTCTCCAGATCGCGGTTGGTGGCAGCCAGGATGCGCACATTAATCTGCAC
>JBEKWZ010000181.1:0-6547 GCA_049512555.1 Candidatus Sulfotelmatobacter sp.
AACGCCGGCGGCCCGCCTGCCAAAGGATTCCTAGCCACTACGCTCGACGACTGGCAGCGCGCTCTCGAGTTAAATTTCCTGAGCACGGTCTACTTCGCGCGCGAAGTCATCCCCCTCATGCAACGCAATCACTGGGGCCGCATCGTTACCATCACTTCCATCACCACCAAGCAGCCCGTAGCCGACCTGGTGCTTTCGAACGCAGTCCGAGCCGCCGTGGTGGGATTAGTCAAGAGTCTGGCCAACGAGTTCGGCAAAGACGGAATCCTGGTCAACAATGTTGGCCCCGGCTTTACCGCGACCGATCGTCTGAAGGAATTGGCCAAAGCTCGCTCCTCCGCCACTGGGAAAAATGAGCAGGAGATTTTCGATGCCTGGGCAGCCGACGCTCCGCTCAAGCGTCTGGGAGAGCCGCGCGAACTCGCCGAAACGGTAGTCTGGCTGGCGTCGGAACGCGCGTCCTACGTAACCGGCCAGACTGTCCTGGTCGACGGCGGGATGTATAAAGGATTGTGAGAAAGAAAGCTTCGAGCCGCGAGCTACGAGCTTCGAGACCAGAAGATTCGGTTGTGGCTCATAGCTCGCAGCTCAGGACTAACTCATGCGAAGTATAGCTTCAAGAATATCGGTTATGAGTGGCGAAGGCGCTCTCGCGGTCTTCGCCCGCGCCAAGGAACTGGAATCCCAGGGCCGCTCTATCATCCACCTGGAACTCGGCGAGCCCGACTTTCATCCCGGCGCATCGGTCATCGCATCGGCAACGAAAGCGCTGGCCGACGGCAAAGACCGCTACTGTGCCGTCGCCGGCGTGCCTGCGCTACGCGAAGAAATCGCCGCGTATCTCGCGCGCACTCGCAACCTCGAGGTTCCGCCCGCCAATATCGTCCTCGCACCCGGTTGCAAGATCGCGCTTTTCCTCGCCATGATGGCGCTGCTTGAACCCGGCGACGAGGTCCTTTATCCCGACCCCGGCTTCCCCGCATATTCCTCGATCACCCTCGGATTGGGTGCGGTTCCCGTGCCTTTCACGCTCTCGGCGCGGAATCAGTTTCAGCCCGACCCGGCCGAAGTTGCGTCCAAAATTACTCCCCGCACCCGCATGCTGATCACGAATTCGCCGGGCAATCCAACCGGAACCGTCTACATCGACGCGGTGCAGCGCGCCCTCGCCTCACTCGCCGTCAAGCACGACCTGTGGGTGCTCTCCGACGAAATCTACGCGCGCATTCTTTATGGCACTGAATATCTTTCCATGCTGCGCTACCCCGGCATGCCGGAGCGCACGCTCATCATCGACGGATTCTCCAAGAGCTTCGCCATGACCGGATGGCGCCTGGGATACACGGTCGCTCCGCCCGAGGTGGCTGCCGCATTGCTAATGATGGCGGTAAACACCTACACCTGTGTCGCCGAGTTCACGCAGTATGCCGCCATCGATGCGCTGCGCGACCGCGAGAGCAACACGGCGCACATGGTCGGCGAATTCGCCGGTCGCCGCGAACAATTTGTGCGCGACCTGAATCGCGTGCCCGGTTTTCGCTGCCATCCACCGGAAGGTGCCTTCTACGCCTGGGTCGACATCACCGGCACCGGCATGACCGCCGAAGACTTGTGCCGCGTCCTGTTGGAAGACGCCGGCGTTGCTGCCATCCCCGGCGCCGGTTTTGGCCAGGCGGGCAGAGATTTCATCCGTTTTTCTTTCGCGTCGTCAACCGCGACTCTGCAAGAGGCCGTCGACCGCATCGTGAAAGTCTCGTCGGCATGGCAGGGCAGCGCCGTCGCTCGCTGAACGCGCGGCTAAGTTCGCGACTTTGTGCAGTCCGGCTTTTGGGTGGCGCAGCGCTTCAGCGCTGCGATAACAGTCACCGATGATTGTGGGCTTTAGCCCCTGAGGAAATCTGCATGCGATTTGCGAATCATGGACTATCTCTCTTTATCGTGATCACCCTCGGCGGTTTCGCGGCGGCCCAGGCTCGTCCCTTGCCAGGCCCCGACGTGCAGCAAATCTACCAGCGCCTGCTGCCGCAGATCGAAAAAATTCCCGCCTTCGACCATCACGCCCACCCCGGTTTCGCCGACGACCCCGACGTCGACGCCATGGCCGCCCCTCCCAATGCCAGCGAAGCCCTGCGCACCCGCGACGATAATCCTGAACTTGCCGCTGCCGCCAAGGCCTTGTTCGGCTATCCCTATAGCGATCTCTCTCCCGAGCATGCCAAGTGGCTGCTCGAAAAAAAGAACGAGTTGAAAAAGCAACTCCCCGGCACTGCCTACTTCAATTCCATTCTCGACAAGCTCAATACCGAGAGTTCCGTGGCCAACCGCGCCATGATGCCCGATTACCTCGACCCCAAGCGTTTTCCGTGGGTCTTCTTTGCCGATTCTTTCATGTGGCCTTTTAACAACGAACGCGAGACCGCGCGCAATCCCGACGAAGGAGTCTATATTCCGCTGCAGGAAAAAATGCTGCACCGCTGGATGCAACAAGAAAATGTCGCCAAACTTCCCGCCAGCTTTGCGGATTATCTGAAGTTCATCAGCCAGGTGCTCGAAGACAATTCCAAGCGCGGCGGCATTGCCATGAAGTTTGAGGTCGCCTATTTTCGTCCCACCACGTTTGGCGATCCCACGCGCGCGCAGGCCGAAGACATTTACCAGCGCTACGTGACCGGCGGAATCCCTAGTGAAAAAGACTATCGCACCTTCCAGGACTTTATTTTTCGTTACCTCGTTACAGAAGGCGGACGGCTGCACCTGCCGGTGCACATTCACACAGCGATCGGCATCGGCGATTATTTCAACCTGTCGCAGAGCAACATCATGAATCTGGAAACGGTGTTGCGCGATCCGCGTTACGCTTCCACGGTTTTTGTGATGATTCACGGCGGATATCCGCTGGAGCGCGAAGCCGTTTGGCTCGCCGCCATCAAGAACGTTTACCTGGATTCTTCCTTCGGCGAACTCGCCCAGTATCCTTCCGCCTTTAAAGACACGCTCAAAATGTGGCTGGAAACTTTTCCTGACAAGATCACTTTCGGCACCGACTGTTTCCCTTACAATCAAGTGCTGGGGTCGGAAGAGAGCTACTGGCTGGGCGTGCAGTCCTCGCGCACCGCGCTGGCAGCGGCCCTGGCCGAAATGGTTTCGGAAAACGAAATCACCGAAGCCCGGGCGCTGGAACTGGCCCACGCCTACCTGCACGACACCGCGGTGAGCTTGTACGGTGGCCGAGTCCACTGAGTACTTCGGTTGGGGTGCGGCAACGATCGATGCGTGCCTGTTGATTTGAAGGGGCGCGGCTTCAAGCCGCGCCGACGAGTCTGAAGGAAATAGAACCGAGTCCCGTAGGGACGCCACTTGCCTGAATAGGCGGGCATAAATCTTATGGCGAAAACAAAATCGAAATCCAAAACCACCCCGAAAACGAAACACGCGAAACCTCGCGCTCCGCGCGTCGCCGCCAAAGTCGCGCTGCAATACATCCCGTGGCACACCATCCCTCTCGAGGACCTCAACCCGCTACTGCAGCGCCAATTCGTGGTCGGCCAGGAAATCATGCTGGCGCGCGTGCTGCTCAAGAAAGGATGCATCGTCCCCGAACACAGCCATCACAACGAGCAACTTACTTACATTCTCGAAGGCGCGCTCAAGTTCTGGATCGATGGCCGCGAAATCGTTGTGAACGCCGGCGAGACTCTCTGCATCCCGTCGAACATGCCGCACAAAGCAGAAGCCCTCGAAGACACCGTCGACCTCGACGTCTTCAATCCGCCCCGCGCCGATTGGATCAACAAAACAGACCAATATCTCCGGGGAAAGAAATAGATCAGGGCATGCCTCCTCCCCCCAGTTCAGCGCCGGGCGTGGTTCGAGCTGGCTTTCGCTTTCGCTGCATCGCGTGTGGAGATCTCGGCGAGCGCGCCACGCAGAATTTCCGTTGCTCGCACTGCGGCGACCTGCTCGAAATTATTTATCCCGATTGGAAAGAAGTCAGTCTCGACCCAGCAAGCCTGAAATCGATCTGGCGAGAACGTCGCACCTCGCAATCCCCCATCGATCTCAGTGGAGTCTGGCGCTTCCGCGAACTGCTGCCTCCACTCGAGAACGCCGGCCAAGCCATCACCCTGCGTGAAGGCAACACTCCTCTGTATGAACTGCCGCAATGCGCCCGCATCACCGGCGTGCCGCGCCTCTACGCCAAGCATCAGGGGCTGAATCCTACCGGCTCGTTCAAAGATGCCGGCATGACCGTCGCCGCAACATTCGCCCGCCTCGCCGGATTCCGCTGGGTCGCCTGCGCTTCCACCGGCAACACTTCCGCCTCCATGGCCGCCTACGCCGCTCGCGGAGGCATGCGCAGCCTGGTGCTCGTGCCCGAAGGAAAAATATCTTGGAGCAAACTCTCCCAGGCTCTCGACTACGGCGCGGTCACCTGCCAACTCCGCACCGACTTCGACGGTTGCCTGCGCCTGCTGCAGGAACTTGTTCTCCGTGCCCCCGTCTACCAATTGAATTCGATTAATCCTTTTCGTCTCGAGGGCCAGAAAACTCTCGCGCTCGAACTGCTCGAACAACTCGACTGGCAACCGCCCGACCACATCATCGTTCCCGGCGGTAACCTGGGAAATAGTTCCGCCATCGGCAAAGCCTTGCTCGAAATGCATGAATTGGGCTTGATTCCCCGCCTGCCGAAGTTGTCGGTGATTCAGGCTGAAGGTGCCAACGCGCTGGTCCGCACCCTTCGCGAAGCCGGAGGCAAACGACTGGTCAATGTGCAAGCCGAGACTCGCGCCACTGCCATCCGAATCGGCAATCCCGCTTCATGGAAGAAAGCCGTTCACGTTCTCGAAGCCACCGGCGGCGCCTGCGAACAAGTCACGGAAATCGAAATCGCCCAAGCCAAGGCCGAGATCGGCGCCGAGGGCATTGGCTGCGAGCCTGCGTCCGCGGTCACCCTCGCTGGTCTGAAAAAGTTAGCGAAGCAGGGTTTCGTGAAGCCGGAAGAGAGCGTCGTCCTGGTTTTAACCGGAAACTTGCTGAAGGATCCCGACTTCACCATGGAATTCCATCGCGGTGACTTATTCAAAGATGGCGTCGATGACGGTGCGAGCGCCGCGTTAAAGCCGCTACGCCATCCTCCAATCATTCTCGACGCCACGCTGGACGCGGTAATACAGACTTTGGAACAAGCGGAAAAGCAGCAAGCCTAGAAGTAAGCGGCCCGCTGAGATCGCACCGATTTTGGGTGGCGCAGCGCTTCAAGCGCTGCGATCAAGTTCTGAGGAAGGAACGGGGCTTTAGCCTCAGAGGGATTCCTGAATTTAAGATTGAACATGCCTGCAAAAGCTTCCAACCCAAAGCGCCTTCGCCTCGCGCTCCCCGCGACGTCCGCCAATCTCGGCCCGGCCTTTGACGCGGCGGCGCTCGCCATGGATTTCTACATCAAACTCGAAGCCCGCGCCGCCAAAGAATTCTCCATCGTCGCCCACGGCCGCGATCGCGAAATCTGCGGCAAGCTTGAAGACCACCTCATCCTCAACACCTACCGCGAAGTGCTGCAATCCGGCGGCCGTCCACTGCAGCCGCTGTCTCTCAAAGTAGACAACGACATCCCCATCGGCAAAGGCTGCGGCTCGTCCGCTGCCGCCCGCTTGGCGGGCATCGCCCTCGCCGTCCACTTCGGCCGCCTGCACTGGACCGACGCGCAAATCGTAGGCGAAGCTTCCCGCCGCGAGCACCACCCCGACAACGCCTCCGCCTGTTGGATGGGCGGCCTCACCATCGCGCGCATGTCGAGTGAAGATGCTGAGGCCGAAGTCGCCTGCGTTCGCCCCAAAGGCAAGTGGCCGCTTCTGCTGGCCGTGCCCGACGAAAGCCTCTCCACCAAAGAAGCACGGCTCGTCCTACCCACCCAATATTCGCGCGCTGACGCGGTCCTCAACGTGCAGAATTCCATGCTCCTGCTCGCCGCCTTCACCCAGGGTCGCCCCGACCTTCTCGCCTCGGCTCTCGAAGACCGCATCCACCAGCCGTATCGCGCCGAGCTCTGCCCTTTGCTCCCCTGCCTACAGGAACTAAAAGGAAAGAACGGCATTCTCGGAGTCGCTTTGAGCGGCGCCGGCCCCTCGGTCCTGATGTTCCTTGACCCACGGAAGAATGACCCCCATGCCGGGCTGCAGAAAACACGCCGTCTGGTCGCCGATCATCTGGCGCAACATCGCCTCAGCGCCGAACTGATTCCTACATCGATCACCTTGCGCGGAGCGCGTTCCTCGCTGAATCGCTCCTGAATCAGTGGAGCTCGACAAAAGAAGCCATAGCACGAACGTGCCATATACACGCGCTTCTATTTCGCGGTAGGTTAAAAATCCCCTCACGAGATCTTTTTGGAGCCCTCAGTCTTTCTAGCCGCCCGGGAACATCTGGCGGGAAGGCCGGAGTGCGCCGGCAGGGGTGGGTTGGAGATGAAGCCCAAAATGCGCGAACTAACAAACAAGCGACGACCGGGCAACCAGAATGTGCGCAAAGAAATCGCGTGCTTCCTGCG
>JBEKWZ010000182.1:0-6510 GCA_049512555.1 Candidatus Sulfotelmatobacter sp.
GATCAGGAATCTCCTATCGCGCGCCTTCAATCCACAATCAATCATAAGCAATCAAAAATTCCTCCGGCGCGCGTAACCCCGGCTTCGCAGCTCGAGATACGTCCCGCGCCGGAGATGGTTTCGAGCGGCATCCCCGCCATTGACGCGCTGACGGGCGGCCTGCCGCGCGGATGCCTGACGGAAGTCTGCGGCCCCGCGTCCTCGGGACGCACCGCCTTACTGCTGGCTGCTCTGGCGGTGGCCACGCGCCGCGGAGAATTCTGCGCGGTGGTCGATGCCAGTGACGCGCTCGATCCCCAGTCAGTGGCCGCCGCCGGCGTGGACCTGGAACGGCTGCTGTGGGTGCGCTGCGGCGAGAGTTCGCCGCAGAGAGAGCGTTCACCATGGAGGCACTCTTCGACTTCGCACAGGGCAGGCTGCGACGCGGAGAAAGACTCGAGTCAAATAAATCAGAGTTCTGATCGAGTTGGACGTCGATTTGAAC
Source organism: Candidatus Sulfotelmatobacter sp. (assembly GCA_049512555.1). Taxonomy (GTDB): domain Bacteria; phylum Acidobacteriota; class Terriglobia; order Terriglobales; family Acidobacteriaceae; genus Sulfotelmatobacter. The sequence continues at coordinate 485 of JBEKWZ010000182.1, forward strand.
CACGAAACTCAGAGTCTCGATCTGAAAATTCTTTGGAGCAAGTTCTGCGAGCAACGGATTTGCTGCTGGAAAGCGGAGGCTTCGGCCTGATCGCTCTCGATCTCGGTGATCTGCCGCCGCAGGCAGCGCGCCGTATTCCCTTGACCACGTGGTTCCGTTTCCGCCGCGCGATCGAGTACACGCCTACGATCCTGCTGGTCATCGAGCAACGTCCCATTGCCGGCAGCTGCTCTTCGCTGCTGCTGCAGTTGGGATCGCCCGACCGACCACTGCAACGAAGGGATGCTCCCTTCACCGAGTCGGCGCACGCGCAATTGTTCACTGGATTGGACATCACCACGGAACTCATCCGTTCGCGCCTGGAACGAAAACCTGCCGGCTCCGCTACAGCTTTCGCCAGCAAAACTGCGTGGGCCGGATGAAGATGAAAGAGATGAAAGCAAATTACTCAATTGCGAAATTACTCAATTACTAAATGGTTCCATGCCGTTTGCCTGCATCTACGTGCCGAATTTTCCCGTGGCGGCTGCACTGCGCGCCGAACCGGAACTCCAAGCGCGTGCCGTCGCCATTCTCGAAGGCAAACCTCCTCTGGAAACAATTCTCGCGGTCAATGAAAAGGCCACGGGCGGGGGCATTGCGCCGGGCATGACCAAGGCGCAAGCCGAGCTGTGCGCGGAACTCACGTTGCGCCCGCGTTCTGCGCTGCAGGAATCCGCCGCGCACGCCGCATTGCTCGATTGCGCCCAATCGTTTTCGCCGTGCGTGGAAGACGCAGCCTGCGACACTGCCCTGCTCGATCTCGCGGGCATGGAATCTCTGTTGGGATCGTTGCCGGAAATTTCCCGCGCGATCCGCAGCCGCGCGGCCGCCCTTGGATTAGAGGCCAACGTTGCCGTGGCTTCCAATCCCGATGCTGCCGTGCTCGCTGCTCGAGGATTGTGTAACACAGGATTATGTGGCGCGGACACTCCCTTCGACAAGCTCAGGGCAGGCTTTGCCCGCGTGGGCGACACCGTAATTCCCCCGGGCAAAGAAGCCGAACAATTGGGCCCCTTGCCGACGGAAGTGTTATTTGCAAATGGAGTAGAAGGGGACGAGAAAAAAGCCGCTGCTCGCGTGCTCGAAACCCTCGACCGCTGGGGCATCCGCGACCTGCGCGGACTGGCCGCGCTGCCGGAAGTTTCGCTGAGCGAACGCCTCGGACAAGAAGGCCTGCGCCTGCAGCAACTGGCGCGGGGCGCCGCTTCGCGCACTCTGGTGCCGGTGGAAGCGCCGCCCGTATTTGAAGAGTCGGTCGAACTGGAGCGCCCCATCGTCCTGCTTGAGCCCCTTGCCTTTCTGCTGAATCGCCTGCTCGAACAAATTTGCGCGCGGTTAGGTTCGCGGGCTCTGGCCACGCAGGAGCTGCGCCTCACGCTGAAGCTAGAAATTTTTTCGCCGTTCCATCAGCAGTCCTCCATCAACTTTGTGCGCAGCCTGCGCCTGCCCATTCCCATGCTCGACACCAAAGTGTTTCTGAAATTGCTGCAGCTGGATTTGAATGCCCATCCTCCGGGCGCGCCCATCGTAAAGATTCATCTGGCGGCCGAACCGGCACGGCCGCGTTCGGCGCAGGCCGGATTGTTTCTGCCGCCATCGCCGGAACCGGAGAAACTGGAACTCACTCTTGCCCGCATTGCGGGGATGATCGGCGAAAACAAAGTTGGCGCGCTGGAGATGCTCGACACGCATCATCCTGAGGGTTTTCGCATACGGCGCTTTGTGGCCGAGACCTCACGAAAAAGTCCGCGCGAGAAGACGCCTGGCACGGCAGAAGTACACCCGACAGTCACGGCTCTGCGCCGCTTTCGTCCGCCGCGGCGCGCCAGCGTGACTTTGGAAAATGGCCAGCCGGCGCATTTGGTTTGTCGAAACTTGGTTTGTCGAAACGACGTGCAGGGTGATGTGCTCTGGCGAGCCGGCCCCTGGCGCTTTTCCGGCGACTGGTGGGAACGCGAAGCGTGGTCGCGCGACGAGTGGGACATTGCTCTACAAAATAAGGCTCTGCAAAATAATGCTCTGCGCAACGGTGAGGACATCTCTTTTTGCCGCCTGGTGCACGATCTACTCGGCGGCGGCTGGTTCGTGGAGGGAATGTATGACTGAAATCGTAGCGCCGGCGTCTCGCTGGCTGTCACGGGGGCGTCCCCGCTCCCGCACCAGCCCCGGGAAAACAACTGGCGAGCTTTGAGGCGCCCCAAGCAGTGGCGGCGGGACGCCGCCACGACAGCCGCCGGGACGGCGGCGCTACAAGCTCTTACGCTGATTCTTCGCCACTCATGTACATCGAACTCCACGTCCGCTCGGCTTTTAGTTTTCTCGAAGGCGCTTCCCTGCCCGAGGAACTGGCCGCCGTGTGCGCGCGGTTCGGGATGCCCGCCATGGCGCTGCTCGACACCGACGGCGTGTACGGCGCGCCGCGCTTTCACCTCGCCGCGAAGAAAGCAAAACTCAAAGCCCATATCGGAGCGGAAGTCACGTGCGGCCCTCTTCGCACTGTCATCCCAAGCAGACCTGTCATCCTGGCGGAGTCGAAGGATCCCTACCCCCAGCAAGCCATTCCGAGGGCAGGGGTTGCTCGCTCGGCTCGGAATGACAAGTCTGCGGGGCTAGCCAAGTTCTTCCGCCTTCCGCTCCTCGTTTCTTCGCGCGCTGGCTACCAGAATCTTTGCCGCCTGATCACCAAGATGAAATTACGTGCGAAGAAAGGCGAGGGCGCGGTTTGTGCGGACGAATTGCAGGAACACGCTTCCGGCCTCATCTGCCTCACCGGTGGAGCGGAAGGCCCGCTGGCGGCGGCGTTATGGCAGGGTGGCATCGACGAAGCCCGGCGACTCGTCGATCAACTGGTCGGAATCTTCGGGCCCGGCAACGTCTACGTTGAATTGCAACGTCATTTCCTGCGCGAAGAAGAATCCCGCAATCGTGCTGCGATCGATATCGCCCGCTCGCTGAATCTTCCTCTATTGGCTACCAACGGAGTCTGCTACGCCACTGCCAAAGCTCGCGAACTCTGCGACGCCTTCACTGCGATTCGCTATCACCGAACTCTCTCGACTGCCGGACGCCTGCTGGCGCGCAACTCCGAGTGCTTTCTGAAATCTCCTCAGGAAATGCAGCTGCTTTTCTCGGACTTGCCGGAGGCCGTCGCCAACACATTAGAAGTTTCTTCTCGCCTGGAATTCACACTCAATGATCTTGGCTATGAATTTCCGCGCTATCCCGTGCCCGAGGGCGAGACCATGAACTCATTCTTGCGCGAGCGCGCTTGGGAAGGATTTCACGATCGCTACGCCCGCAAGCCGAGCGACTTGCAAGCCCGCGCCCGTCTTCAAATTGAAAAAGAATTAAAGCTCATCGAAAAACTTAAACTCGCCGGGTACTTCCTCATCGTCTGGGACCTGGTTCGGTTCTGCCGCGAGCAAAACATTCTGGCGCAAGGCCGCGGATCGGCCGCCAACAGCGCCGTCTGCTACTCGCTGGGCATCACCGCGGTCGACGCCGTCAGCATGGAATTGCTCTTCGAGCGTTTTCTTTCCGAAGAACGCGGGGAGTGGCCCGACATCGATCTCGACCTGCCTAGCGGCGACGAACGCGAAAAAGTTATTCAGTACGTTTACCAACGTTATGGCGAACGAGGAGCCGCCATGACTGCCAACGTCATCACTTATCGCAATCGCATGGCCGCGCGCGAAATGGGCAAGGCGCTGGGATTCGATCCGGAGACGCTCGCGAAAATTTCTGCCGCCGTCGCCACCTGGGAATTTCGCGACGAGAACGACGCGCTCGACCGCCGCTTCCGCGATGCCGGACTCGACCTGAACCATCCCCGGCTGCGCAAGTATTACGAACTCTGCCTCGCAGTGCAGGACATGCCGCGCCATCTCGGCCAGCACTCGGGCGGGATGGTCATTTGCCAGGGACAACTCGATTCCGTCGTGCCGCTCGAGCCCGCGTCCATGCCGGGCCGCGTGGTCGTGCAGTGGGACAAAGAAGATTGCGCCGACATGGGTATCATCAAAGTCGATCTGCTCGGCCTGGGCATGATGGCCGTGCTCAAGGATTCGATCGAACTCATTCGCGACCACTATCACGAAGAGGTTGACCTGGCTCACCTTCCACAAGATGACCCGCCGGTGTATTCCGCGCTACAGCAGGCCGACACCATCGGTCTGTTTCAAGTGGAAAGCCGTGCGCAAATGTCGTGTCTGCCGCGCCTGCGTCCTAAAAAGTTCTACGACATTGTGGTGCAGGTTGCGATCATCCGGCCGGGGCCGATCGTGGGCCAGATGGTGAATCCGTTTCTGCAACGGCGCCAGGGACGCGCGGACGTCACCTATCCGCATCCTTCGCTCGAGCCGGTGCTGAAGCGCACGCTCGGCGTCCCGCTGTTTCAGGAACAACTGCTGCGGCTGGCCATGATCGCCGCTAACTTTACTGGAGGCGAAGCGGAGGAACTGCGGCGCGCCATGGGATTCAAGCGCTCGCAAGCGCGCATGAAAGAAATCGAAGCCAAGCTGCGCGCCGGCATGACACTAAATAAGATTCCGCAGAAGGCGCAGGAAGAAATTATTCTCTCCATCACTTCGTTCGCGCTCTACGGATTCCCCGAATCGCACGCCGCCAGCTTCGCGCTGATCGCCTATGCCAGCGCCTATCTGAAATGCCACTATCTCGCCGCGTTTACCGCCGCGCTGCTCAACAACCAGCCCATGGGGTTTTATTCTCCGGCAACGATTGTGAAGGATGCGCAGCGGCATGGATTAAAAATGCTGCCGGTCGATGTGATGAAATCAAAATGGAATTGCTCGTTGGAGTTGGAATTAGATTATGTGGCGCGGGCGCTCTCGCCCGCGCAGCGTGGGCGGGACGCCCACGCGACAGCCGGCGGGACGCCGGCGCTACGTATGGGATTGCGCTATGTTCGCGGGTTGCGGGAAGAAGCGGCTGAGGCGCTCGTTCGCGAACGGACGCGCGCGCCCTTCGTCTCCATTCACGATCTCAGCCGGCGAGTGCCCGAATTACGCAAGGACGAGCTCACCACGCTGGCTGAAATCGGCGCCCTGAATTCGATCGGGATAGTCGAGGATTGCGCTCCTCAGGGGATGAAGCCCACATCTTTTGACGCTCCCAGCGGCACGGCTGAAGCCGTGCCCTTCCCAAAACCTATTCACAAGAACGACTCTGATGGATTTGTCATTCCGATCTCCGAACGCATCCGAGAGACGAAGGAATCCCGGAACTCGGAACTTCGGAACTCGGAACTCGGGACTCAGGACTCGGGGCTCGCAACTCGCAACTCGAAGCTTCACCGCCGCGACGCGCTCTGGCAGGTCGAACGCGCTGTCCGCGTTTCCGGGCCGTTGCTTGAAGCTCAGCCTGAGCCCGATTCGCCGTCGCCGCTTCAGCCTATGAATCACGAAGAGCGGCTGGTCGCCGATTTCCACGGCACCGGATTAACCGTCGGCCCGCATCCCATGGCCTATCGCCGCGAATGGCTCAATGCCATGGGCATTCGCCGCGCCAGCGATCTGCGCGACCTGCCCAACGGCAAGCGGCTGCGCATTGGAGGCTGCGTCATCACCCGCCAGCGCCCGGGAACCGCCAAGGGATTCGTGTTTGTCAGCCTGGAAGATGAAACTGGCGTAGCCAACGCCATCATCACGCCTGACCTGTTTCATCAGAATCGCCTGCTGCTGGCCAGCGAGCGCTTCCTGGCCATTGAAGGCATCCTGCAAAATCAGGACAACGTTATCTCCGTCCGCGCCGAACGGGTTCAGCCCCTGTTTGTTACGAAAGCCGAAACTGTCTCGCATGACTTCCATTGAGTGCCCCAGTTCCTGCTAATATGCTGGCCGCAAAACGGAGGCGCTGGCCATGATGGAGCTTTTCGATGCGGGCAAGAACCTCGCGCGTGTCGAGCAAACTCGTCTTCAGCGGGAGTTCATTGAAGGGGAGCGCAACGAACGCATTGCGCAGCATAA
>JBEKWZ010000183.1:0-6477 GCA_049512555.1 Candidatus Sulfotelmatobacter sp.
CCAGTTCTGGGCGAGTTTGTTGCCGATATCGAAGCGTCGCTCGGGGAAGATTTCCTGAAGGCCGCGCCCGTCGCCGAGGCGTCGGCTGCTGTCGCAAAAACCCAGACTGCCCCGCCGATGGCCGCGAGTGCCGCAGCCTCCGCCTCAGTCGCGCACGCATCGGCTCCTACGGCGCACGCTGCGCCGTCGCACGCCGCGCCTGCAGCCGCCTCACTGGCCTGGCACGCGCCGGTCGAAGCTCCTCGGCCACAGCCTCCAATTCCTGCTGCTCATGCGCCGGCTCCCGCTTCGGCCGCAGCCAAAGCTTCACCGTTTGGCGAGGATGCCGGAGTCGATATCGCCGAAATGTTTGGCGAGCTCAAACACGATCTGGAAGCCGACTCCGCGTCCACTGACGAGGATCCCGAGACGCATTACAACCTCGGCATCGCTTTCCGCGAAATGGGCCTGCTCGATGAGGCCATTGGAGAACTGCAAAAAGCCTGCCAGTCCTTCGATCATGGACATCCCTTCCCGCAGATCATGCAGACCTACACCTGGCTGGCGCAATGCTTCCTCGACAAAGGCGTGCCCGAGGCCGCCGTCCGCTGGTATGACAAGGCGCTCACCGTTCCCACCATCGACGGCGAAACCCGCGTTGCCCTGCATTACGAGTTGGCCGCCGCCTACGAAACCGCCGGAGACAAGGCTTCCGCCCTCAAGCACTTCATGGACGTTTACGGCAGCAACATCGACTATCGCGACGTGGCCGAGCGCATTAAGGGCCTGAAGTCGTAGAATAGCCCGATGGCTTTTGTCCCCAATTTTTCTTGCCCGGGGTTGAATGCGTGGTCCAGTGCGCGCCGCCGCGATTTTGTCGCGGTCTTTTCGAGGCGCCGGAGCGGCCCCGCATGACCGATCTCACTCCGTTTTCCAGCGTGCCCGGCACGCCCACCGAACCCGCGCCGCCTCCATCTGATCCAGGCAAGTCGCTTCTCGGTCCTCCTCTCGAAGCCGAGACCCGCCCGTCCCACGGCCCCCTGCAGGTCTGGATGCACCGCATTTCCGTGTTTCTTTTCGTTTTGATCAGTGCGGTCGCCGGAGTGCTGCTCATCATTCTCCCGTGGACCCCGGAGTGGACCGACAACTACTTGTTGATGTCGTTTCCTGCGCTCCGCACGGTGGTCTCCAACGGCTTCTTCCGTGGCCTGTGCAGCGGCCTGGGCCTGCTCGATATCTGGATCGGTTTCTGGGAGGCGCTGCACTACCACGAACAACAATAACGCTGCATGACGCTTTGACCGGGTGCCTTGACATGCCGCCCTTACTGGTACTTTTACGGGCGCTTGACATGACGCTGCGGCAGGTCGCTTCGACATGAGCTTTGACAGGTCGCGTAGACAGGCGCTTTGAAAGGGCGCGGCTTCAGCCGCGCCGTACGTTGCGTCGAAAACTCATCGGGCTTCAGCCCCTGCACACTGCTGGTATCCTGATAATCTGCGACTCGGGCCACCAATTTCCGAACCGAGCTCTTAATTTATGACTGACCATCTCAAATCCGCGCCGGTAGCCTACCAGAACGAACCTTTCCTCGACAGCCCTGACGGCCGCATCCTCCGCATCCTGGCCGAATATCAGGAACCGCTGGCGCGCTTCCGCCGCGAGCAGATTCAGGACACCGTCGTCTTCTTCGGCTCCGCCCGCTTCCAGGGACGCAAAGACGCTGCGAACACGCTCACCGCAATCGAGCAGAATCACGCCGCCCCCGCCGCGGAGCTCGAAAAAGATCTGAAGCGCGCCCATGCCGGCCTCGACATGGCCCGCTACTACGAAGACGCGCGCCGCCTCGCCTTCATGCTGACCAAGTGGTCCATCCAGATTCCCGCCCGCCGCCGCCGTTTCGTCGTCACCACCGGAGGAGGCCCCGGCATCATGGAAGCCGCCAACCTCGGCGCTCACGAAGCCGGAGGCAAAACCATCGGCCTCAACATCCAACTCCCCTTCGAGCAGAGTCCCAACCAGTACGTCACTCCGGCGCTCAACTTTCAGTTTCACTACTTTTTCATGCGCAAATTCTGGTTCGCCTACCTGGCCAAGGGCCTCGTCATTTTCCCCGGCGGCTTTGGCACTATGGACGAACTTTTCGAAATCCTCACCCTCGCCCAAACCGACAAGCTGGCCAAGAAAATTCTGGTCGTCATCTACGGCAGCGAATACTGGAACCGCATCCTCAACTTCCAGGCCTTCGTCGATGCCGGAACCATTTCTCCGGAGGACGTCAACCAGTTCAAGATGGTCGACAGCCCGGAAGACGCCTTCGAGTACCTGCGCGACGGCCTCACTAAACACCACCTCGGCGGCGCCCCCAAGAAAGAAGGCGAAGTCCTGCCCGAGATCGCGAAGACCCGGCCGTAACGTGTGCCAAGCTGCAACGTGTTGGAAGACCACCGTGGAAGAGCGGCGCTTCAGCGCCGCGAAAGATGCCTATGGAATGATTGGGGCTTTAGCCCCGATCGGCCCACTACTGATAGCTGATGGCTGAAAGCTGCCTTCTCTACTACATCACCGACCGCACCGCCTTCCCCGGAGACGAATTCTCCCGCCGTCGCCGCCTCCTCGAAAAAATCTCCGAAGCCGCCCGCGCCGGCGTCGACTACATCCAGCTCCGCGAAAAAGACCTCCCCACGCGCGATCTAGAATCCCTGGCCAGAGAAGCCGTCAAATTCATTGCCCAACTGAGGACTGAGAACCGAGAACTGAGAACTGCTCTGCTCATCAACTCCCGCACCGACGTCGCCGTGGCGGTCGGCGCCGACGGCGTCCACCTCCGCTCCACCGACATCTCCCCAAAAGAAGTTCGAAGGATATGGACAAACTGCAGAGCGGGCTCGGGTGACGAGGGCTCGTGTGGGGCGGGCACTCTTGCCCGCCAACTCTCACCACCAGATCCGCTGATCGCCGTCTCCTGTCACTCCCCAGCAGAAGTAATCCAAGCCGCCACCCAATCGGCAACCTTCGCCGTCTTCGCCCCAGTTTTCGAGAAGAAGGACATTCCCGGCGCCCAGCCCGCGGGCCTCACTGCGCTTCGCCAAGCCTGCGAAGCCAACATCCCAGTCGTGGCCCTCGGCGGGATCGCCTTGGCGAGCGCCTATTCCTGTCTGGCCGCTGGAGCCGCCGGCATCGCCGCCATCCGCCTCTTCCAGGAAAACAACATCGCCGAGATCGTGCAGAGCCTGCACCAAAAACGCTGAGGGTGCCCCATTCTAGCCGCGTTCTTTGCGGCTAGAGTGGGGTCTTTGACTCCGTTCGTACCATGCCGCAGATCGGCTGGCGTAAATTTCCGCTACCCCGGCCACTTCGCCCCCGTTTTCAAAACCTGCATCACCTTCGCCAGCCGCCGTTTCTTTGTCTCTTCCTGCTTCGCCCCCGAAATCGAATTCGCCATTTCCTTCTTCTGCGTGAACGCCAGCTCGTCCCATCGCGCCTGCGCCGTCTTGCTCTTCGCCAATTCGCGCTGAAGTTCCGGCGGAGCTTCCACGGTACGCTCCTCCTGGTCGCGCTCCATCACCACTTCGACAACATCTCCCGGCGCCACGCCCGCACCCCGGCACAAAGTCTGATTCACCGGCATCATGCGGGCGCCGCCGCACGGCATCAGCGACGAGCGAAACGCAAAACCATTGATCGTCCCGCGGATGGGCACTCGCGCCCGGGTTCCAAAATACTCAATCACATCGACCGGCGGCTCAATCGCCGCCACCACTCCCGCTTCTCTCCCATGGATCTTCGCTTGAAACCTCAGCTTCTTTTCCGCCATCTCAACCCTCCAAATATCGGCGCTGATAAAATCTACCCCGGGACAGACCAGCAGGCAACGGCCATGACGCTCAGTCCACTACCGTCCGAAATTCCGTCTCTCTTGCTGGAACCAACTCTGGTCCTGATCCCCGCAGCCTCATTCCTGATGGGCTCCAACTCCCGCCAGGACTGTGAACGCCCCATCCATAACGTCTCGATCGATGCCTTCCGTATGGCTGCCACGCAAGTCACCAATGCCGAGTACACGCGATTTCTCAGTGCAACCGGCGCCGCTCCACCGCCATTCTGGCAAGATCCAAACTTCGACCGCCCGCAGCAACCGGTCGCGGGAATCTCCTGGCACGAAGGCGCCCGCTACTGCGAATGGCTCGCGGCACAAACCGCCCGCGCCTATCGCCTGCCCACCGAAGCCGAATGGGAATTCGCCGCCCGCGGCGGTCTCGAACAAAAACAATTCCCCTGGGGCGACGATCCCCCGCAATCCCTCCCTGACTATGCCAAGCGCTGGCAAACCGGACCCGAACCCGTCGCCCGCTACGCCCCCAACGCCTTCGGCCTCTACGACATCTGCGACAACGTTCACGAGTGGTGCAGCGACTGGTACGACCCCAACTACTACGCCACTGCTCCCGACCACAACCCGCGCGGCCCCGAACAAAGCCCCATGAAGCCTCCGCGCAAATCCTCCCGCGGCGGCTCCTGGCGTCACCACATCAAAGCTGCCCGCTGCTCCGCCCGTTCCAGCATCCCGCCAGAATTCCAATATGCCGACTACGGCTTCCGCGTGGCGTGCAGCGTATAGCGCGATAGCCGCGCCGTGGCCAACTCATTTAACCTTGTTATTCGCCCCTGTCATTCCGAACCGGGCAAGGCCCGGTGAGGAACCTGCTGTTTGCTGTCATATTTCCAGAACTGAGGGAGCGTTCATGTTCCGCACCGATCTTCTGAAGTCCAAACGCATCCTCATCACCGGCGGCGGCACCGGCCTCGGCAAAGGCATGGCCCAACGCTTCCTCGAACTCGGAGCCACGGTCCACATCTGCGGTCGCCGCGAAGAAGTTCTCGAGCAAACCGCCGCCGAGCTTTCCCAAAAGACCCAAGGAAAAATCCACGCCATCCCGTGCGACGTCCGCAGTCTTGAAGCGGTCGAAGCCATGATCGACACCATCTGGAGCGAAGCTCCACTCGACATCCTCGTCAACAATGCCGCGGGAAACTTTATCGCCCGCACTGAAGAGCTTTCTCCCGGCGCGTGGAACTCCGTCATCGGCATCGTACTGATGGGAACCCTGAACTGCACCATGGCCTGCGGCCGCCGCTGGCTCGCCGCAAAACATCCAGGCACCGTCCTCAGCATCTCCGCAACGTACGCGCCGGTAGGCTCGGCCTACGTCGTCCCCTCGGCCGTTTCGAAAGCCGGAGTCGAAGCCCTCACCCGCAGCCTCGCAGTCGAGTGGGGCAACCGCGGCATCCGCATGAACGCCATCGCGCCCGGCCCGATTCCCACGCAAGGCGCGTTCTCCCGCGTCCTGCCCCATCCCGGACTCGAACCTCTCGCCCTCGACCGCAACCCGCTCCACCGCTTCGGCACAGTCGAAGAGTTAGCCAACCTCGCCGCTTTTTTGGCGAGCGACGGCTCCGCCTACATCAACGGCGAAGTCATCCGCATGGACGGCGGCGAATTCCTGCAAGGCGCCGGAGAATTCAGCAATCTGGGAAGAGTCTTAACTGATCAGGATTGGGAGTCCTTGAAACCTCGAAAGAAAAAGTAGACCCTTCTTGGCGGTCATCGCGTGCGAAGGCCTTGTCATTCCGACCGGAGCCGAAGCGCCAGCGACGGCGGAGTGGAGGAACCTGCTGGTAGGCCGCAATCTCAGGGCCGACTTTCCTACCGTTTCTCTTGCGACGGCATCACAATCGCCTTCAGCACCAGGTTCACTAGGCTCAGCACAATCGCGCCCACAAATGCCGCAAAGAATCCGCGCACCTGAAATCCCGGCACCAGCGCCGACGCCAACTCCAGCATCAGCGCATTGATCACGAACCAGAACAATCCCAGCGTCAGCAGAGTTAGCGGAAACGTAATAATCTTCAACACGAATCCCAGCGTCGCGTTGATGAAGCCAATCGCCAGCGCCGCAATCAGCGCCGCCGTCGGACCGCTAACATGCACGCCCGGCACCAGCTTCGACACGATCCACACCGCGATCGCACTCAATACCCAATTCAAAAGCAGTCGCATCCTAATCTCCTACTCAGACACACTATAGGCCCCAATTCAACCCCTTGTCATTCCGAGCCGCGGATGGAGTGTAGGCGACGGCGAGAGAGGAGTCGGCTGTTCGGCCTGTCCCGGGGTCACACCTCCGGAAAAATTCATCCCGCATTCTCCGCCCCCCGTCTCCCCGTACGGTACACTTTTCAATTCGACTTCCAGGAGGATTCTCATGCCCGACCCCGCACTCAGCGGATCCGAATTCAAAAAGCAGCTCCGCGCCGGACAGCCGAAGATGGGCCTGTTCCTCAACGCTCACAGCCCCACCGTCGCCGAGCAACTCGCGCACAGCGGATACGACTGGCTGCTGGTCGACTCCCAGCACGGCCCCATGGGCTACGAAAAACTTTCCGCGATGCTAAGCGGCATCGCGAACGGCGGCGCCAAGTCGCTGGTCCGAGTCG
>JBEKWZ010000184.1:0-6471 GCA_049512555.1 Candidatus Sulfotelmatobacter sp.
AATCGCGCTTTCATCGCCGTACCCGGCGACCACGGCTGCCGGCGCTTCTCCGGAGGCTAGCGAGGTCGTTTGCGGGAACAAGGCTGCCATCTCGGGCGAGATCTGGCGCATGGTCAGCGCCCCGACGGCGACCGGGTCTTCGTAGAACAGGGCCGAAACCTCGGATGAATTACTGGGCGGTAGTGACGCGAGAAATTTCTGTGACTTGGCCAGCGATTCGCCACTGCGATGCGTGCGAATGGCTTCAGCGAGAGTTTCGTGGCTCGAAGCGATCAACAAATAGCCGTCTACGAATGCATAGCTGATCTCCTGCACCTTCGCGCCGGAAGGAATGGAAAGCGTGTGGTAAACGACCCCGTCCTCTTCTGTCTGCCTCGCGCTCATTTTTGCCACGGCCATCAGGGTGGCGAGCGTGATTTGCAGGCGGTCGGGATCACTTACTTTCAGGATGGCTCGCCACACGGCTTCCTTTTCCACGAGTCCGTCGGACTCAAAGGTGATCTCTCCGTCGAGATAGCTCAGCAGGTCCTTCTTCAGACTGATGTTCAATCCCTGTTCCATCATTGCCTGTTGCTTCAGCGCGTTGGGATTTGCAATCGAGGCAATGTCGGTGAGGTCGTCAAGAATTTCTGCCGGGCTCTTGAGCCGGATGCTGCCCGCCATGATTGCCTTGGGCGAAACAAAGTCGAGGCTGCCCAAGGGCCCCGGCGCCGCCAGCCAGGATGCGATTCCGTGGCGCGGACCGGTGAAGCTCAGCTCCAGTTGACTGGCTTCGTGACCGGCCACACTCTTGTGGTCCCAGACGACATACTGCACATCGCCAAAACCGGTGTGCTGCAGAACTTTCTGGCCCTGCTCGGAGCCGATCGGGACTGATTTCAGGATCGCCTGCAGGTCCGCGCCAGCCACAAATGTCGTGCCGCCTTCATAGGCCTGCGCCATTCTGCGACCGAACGGAGTCGCGGCAAATCCGTGGTTGCTCCTGTCTAGACGGGCATTGAAGCTGCGGAGGTCGGCAAGGTCGAATGCGCCCACGACGAAGTCAGGGCGCACCAGGATCAGCAGCTTCTGGTCGGTTATTGCGCCGCTGCCTTCGTCTTTTTTCGTGTCTTGGATTTTCGCGAGTTCCTGCAGATCCATGATTCGAACCGACGCGGACGACTTGGGCGCGAGTTCTTTCTCCATCTGCTGAAGAAAATCCTTTAGACCCGGTTTGCGCACTTCGGCAAGAAACAGCACATTGGGATTCTTGCTGCCTGGGTTCGCGCCCGACACGACAATCTCATCTCCCAGGTATTGCGAGAGCTGATAGAGCTTCTCGATCACGTCCTCCGGCTTCGGTCCGTCGGAGGACGACTGCGCGTGCTCCCACCAGGCGTGTAGCGCGGCGTTGTCTTTTTCTTCCTGGTGGAAGATGGCCAGGGCTTGATGAGCGGGTTCGCCGTAGTTGGGAAACGCGGCGTAGAACACGGTGGATTCCGGCAGCAGCGGCAACAGGGAGCTTTGCGCGCGGGGGGCCGGAAGCTGGATGCCCGCCTGAACCTTCTTCAACAACTGGCCGAACTCAGCCAGCAATCCGGGATACTTCTTTAGATCGTCAAACGGCGCAACCGTGGGCGCGGTTGCCGTGGCCTGCGACGACGCTGCCGAGGCAAGCGAAAAAATCACGGCCGCCCCAGCGATGCACTGGAGAAAAAAGCCGAGTCGCTGCTGGCGGCGAATTTGTACGTATCCCATCTTTTGGCCCCCGTATCGAAGATCCAGCATAGCGCCATCCCGCTTTTCGCCGTAGGTTACGGGGGTTACGTTTTTGCGAAATGCAATACTCGGATCACACTCCCGCCGACACAACCTGCCCCGGAGCGGCGCTGAGTGATTCACGCTGCGCGAGGCGCCGGCGGTAGTGGACGTGGCGCCAGCGCGTCATCTCGACCAGCGGCTTCCAGACGGGGTTCACCAGATCGTTCTTGATGAGCAGGTGCCAGAAACGGTTCGACCGTTTGTAGAGGTACGACATGGCGAGGTAGAGCGGGATGGCCTGCAACTGCTGCGGACGGCGGCGCCAGATTGACGTGTGAGAAAACAGGTGCTGATAGATCCAGGCGTAGCCTTGCTCGAGTTCTTCGGGAGTCATGTGCTTGGGTTGAAAGACGGCGTGGCCGGTGTCGTAGAGCGTCCAGTCACGATGCAGGATGCGGCCTTGCGCCTCCATCTGGCGAAACAGCGGTGTGGCGGGGTAGGGCGTGAGGATGTGAAAGGTGGAGCATTCGAGGCGGTTTTCTTCAATCCATTCGGCGGTGCGGGCGAAAACGTCTTTGTGGTCGTGATCGAAGCCGAGGACGAACGATCCGTTCACCTGGATGCCGTAGTCGTGCAGAATACGCACGCGGCGGGCGTAGTCGCTGGTCTTCGGCGTTTTTTTATGAGAGTCGGAGAGATTGTCGTCGGAGAGCGACTCGAAACCAATGAAAACGCCGGTGCATCCGGCCAGCGCCATGTTGCGGATCAGGCTGGGATCGTCGGTCACGTCGATGGTGACGGCGGCGCTCCAGATCTTATTCAGTGGTCGCAGCGCGGCGCAGAGCGAGTGCAGGTAATCGGGGCGCGAGCCGAGATTGTTGTCGATGAAGACAGCGTAAGGCTGGTCGTTTTCCAGAAACTCGGAAGCGATTTGTTCGGGGCGCTTCATGCGGTAGGGCATGCGCAGGCCGTCAGTCGCGAGATAGCAGAAGCCGCAGCGGTTGTGGCATCCGCGGGTGGCGATCAGGCTGGTGGTGGTGAGGAAGCTGCGTCGCGGCAGAATTGATCGCCGCGGCGGAGGATCGTCGCGATAATCGTTTTCGTAGGTGGCGACGTAGCGCGGCTGCAGCGTTCCGGCTTCCACGTCGTGAAGAATTCTCGGCCAGAGTTGCACGCCGTCGCCTAGCGCGAGGGCGTCGGCGTGGGGCGCGCATTCGTCGGGGCACGACAGAACATGCAGGCCGCCGAAGATTACTTTCGACCCGCGGGCGCGATACCAGTCCGCCAGCTCGAACGCCCTGCGGGCGAAAGTGAGATGGACCGTGATGCCGACCACCTGCGGTAGGGGCTGGAAGGGCGGACGGCCGTCGAGCAGATTCTCGTCCCAGTACTCGACACGCCAGCGCGCGGGCGTAGTGGCGGCGAAGCTGGTCAGAGCAAGCGTGGGGGTGAGCACGTGCTTACCGAAGCTGGCATTCGCGTCCTTGGGATAGAACGGGTTGATCAGCAACGCGTACCGCCGTTCGAGGAAGCCCATGGGCTCGGCGGGATCGAGCGCGGGCGCATGCAGCATTTCCGGTGGAATCCAACGTTTGGGAATCGAGCGAAGAAAAGGTTTTTGAGAGTCGATCATGCAATGTACTTTACATTATAAAGTACATTGCGTCAAGCCGATCGTCCGGCGCGGTTTCCGATGCAGAACTTCGTTTTCCTATCCCTCCCGGCAGACCCATAGTAAAATCAGGGCGTCTGGATCGGCTGGGCCCCGGGTTCTTGCGCTCTCTTGGAGGCTCTTGTGAAATTCTTCACGCGTTCGATTCTGATTCTCCTCGCCCTGTACGGCCTGCTTTTCGCGTTCGGAGACCTCTACCTTGCGAAGATTGGGATTCCGATGTGGGGTGCGGTTGCGTTCGCGATCGTCTTCGTCGGCTTCCAGTTTCTGATCGGCCCGTGGCTCATCGAGATGGTCGTTTCCATTCATTGGGACGATCTTTATCCCACGCTGCCCGCCCGGAACCGCGAGTTTATTGAGAAGCTGTGCGCGAAACGCGGCCTGAAAATTCCGCGGATCGGCGTAATCCCCAGCGGGACCCCCAACGCATTTTCCTTCGGCCACATGCCGGGTGATTCCAGAGTAGTGGTGACCCAAGGCCTGCTGGACGTGCTCACGGTGGACGAAGCCAATGCTGTGCTCGCCCATGAAATCGGGCACATCGAGCATTGGGATTTTGTGGTGATGACGGTCGCGGCTTTGGTTCCGCTGTTGCTCTATCAGATTTATGCCTTCACGCGACACATCAGTAATTTTCGCGCCCTGGCCTACGGCGCTTATGTGTGCTACTGGATCAGCCAGTTCGTCGTACTGCTGCTGAACCGCACGCGCGAATACTTTGCCGATCACTACGCCGCCGAAGTGACGCATACACCGGACGCACTGTCGTCAGCTCTGATCAAGATTGCCTATGGCATGGTAAAGGCCGATGGCGAGTACAAAGAAGCTCTGCACCGAAAAGCTGCTGACGCGGGAATGCGCCGCGAATACCGTGTGGCCGGTTCGCTGGCGGTGATGGGAATCTCGAACCTGCATTCCGGAGCCGCACTCGCTTTGAGCACAGATCCCGCCAGCGCGGCTGCGATCATGCGATGGGATCTGGTCAATCCATGGGCCCGCCTCTACGAACTCAACTCCACCCATCCGCTGACCGCGTTGCGGGTGCGCGCTTTGAATGAGTCTGAAATGGGGCATCAGGCGCCGCAATACCCGCTGCCGACGGACCAGCGCGTGCATTGGGGAATGTTTCCAGTTGAATTATTGATTTGGGGATTGCCGGTCGTGAGCATCGGCCTTTTGCTCTTCGGCAGATGGATACCGGAATGGCTTGCTTATTTCGGTGTTGCCATTACGCTGCCTCCCTACACATTCCCGATTCTACTAATGGTCAGCGGGATCGGATGGCTGCTGCGCGTGGCTTATCGATATCGCGGCGAATTTCAGAACGCATCTGTAGCCGGGCTGCTGGAAGACACCGAGGTGTCGCAGATGCGTCCGCGGGCCGTTCGGCTCACGGGCGAGATCGTGGGACGCGGTGTGCCGGGAGTGTTTTGGAGTCCGGACCTGGTTCTCCGCGACTCGTCGGGAATAATCTTCATGCTGTACCGCCAGACAATTCCCTTCGCGCGTCTTTTGTTTGCGATCGGCTCGGCGGATTCTTTTATCGGTCAAACGGTAGAAGTGGAAGGTTGGTTCCGGCGCGGGCTCACGCCCTACGTTGAGATGTCGCGCTTGACCGGTGAAGACGGGTCGGTGCACCGAACCTACTCGCGCTGGGTGCAGTGCGCCCTCGCAGTCGCGGCCGTGGTCGCCGGCTGGTACTGGCTGATGGGCTGATGAGCGGGGCGAAGATTTCCGCTTTCGGTTAGGCAGCTTTCTGAATCGCCTGTTGGATCCGCTTCAGCGTGGTCTCGCGCCCCAACACTTCGAGGGTTTCAAACAGCGGCGGGGCATTCTTGCGCCCGCAGACTGCGACGCGGATGGGCTGGAACATTTGTCCGGCTTTGACGCCGAGTTCCTGGGCGGCGGCGCGGAGAGCCTGATCCAGCGGGTCGTGCTTGAATTCGACGTGGGCCAGAACTTCCTTCGCGCGCGTCAGAACTTTCAGCGCCATGGCGGCGTCTCCCTTTTGCGGGATCAGTTCGGCCGGGTCGTAGGGCGGCAGTTGTTCGACGAAGAAAAAGTCGGCGGCGGTGAGCACGTCGCGCAGCAGTTTGATGCGCTCGCGGATCAGCGGCGTGATCCGGAGCATTTTTTCAGTCGTGATATTGAGATACTTTTCACGCACAACCGGCAGCAGGCGCGCGCTCAGGTCTTCGATGGCCAGGCCGCGAATGTGCTCCGCGTTCAGCCAGAGCGCTTTGGGGTCGAATGTGTCTTCGTGGATAGAGTTGGCGGGCAAGAGTGCCCGCCCCACATTATCCTCATTCTCTTTGAAATTCACGACGGCGTTGGCGCGATTGATTCCTTCCAGCGAAAAAGCATCCGTCAACTCTGCCAGGCTCATCTGCTCGCGATCGTTTTTCGGCGACCAGCCCAGCAGACACAGAAAATTGATGAAGGCCTCGGGCAGAAATCCGGCGTCGCGATACGTCGTAACGCTGACGACCGGGCCGTGACGGCGCTTGGAAAGCTTGGTACCGTCGGGCGCCACCAGCAGCGGAAGATGCGCGAACTGCGGCGGCGTGGAACCGGCCGCTTCGAAAATCAATACATGTTTGTACGTATTTGACAAATGGTCCTGGCCGCGAATGATGTGGCTGATGCGCAAGTCGGCGTCGTCGGCGCACGAGGCCAGGTGGTACGTTGGCATGCCGTCGGAGCGCAACAAGGCGAAATCCTCGATGTCCGCGCTGGCCTTCACCTGCTCGCCGTACACTGCGTCGGTAAAGCGCACGACTTGTCCGCCGTCGCGGGGCACGCGGAAGCGCAGGGCAAACGGTTCGCCGGCGGCGGCGCGGCGGTCGCTTTCTTCACGTGAAAGCTCGCGCATGCCGGGATTGAACAGCCATGTGCCCTGCGCGCCTGATCGTTCGCTGTCCCCGGTGTGCGCCGGAGTGAAGTCGCGGTAGGCCAAGCCTTTTTGAAAGACGGCCTCGGCCATTTGGCGGTGCAGTTCCAAACGCTCGGACTGTTTGTATTCCTCGTCCCAACTCAGGCCCAGCCATTTCAAGCCGTCG
>JBEKWZ010000185.1:0-6463 GCA_049512555.1 Candidatus Sulfotelmatobacter sp.
AGGCTGAATCCGATTCCCTGGGCAACTCCGCCGACGATTTGTCCGCGGGCCAGAAGCGGATGCAGAACTTTGCCAACTTCCTGCAGCGCCACGAAGTCGTCCACCGATACGCTATACGTTGTCGGGTCAACCGTGACTTCCGCGATGTAAACTGCCCAGGCAAATGCGGCGTAGGCTTCTCCTCGATAAGCCTGATCGTCCCAGAAAATTCCGCTGGGCGCTTCGTAGCGCGACCAGGAACGGAATTGCCCGTGCGCCGTAACGTGCTGTTGGCAAGCGGATCGAAATTCATTTGCAGAATAACCCTCGCGCAGCAGGCCGGACGAAATTAGAGTCTGCGCAATTCCCAAGGCCGCGGACTGCACCAGTTTTCCCACTACCATCACTGTGCGGGATGCCACAGTCGGCCCGCTGTTGGGCACTTCCAGCGTGTCCGGCTGAGCCATGCTCACATTTTCGTAGGGTAGACGGAGAGCCTCGGCCGCAATCTGGCTCAGGACAGTTTTCGTCCCCTGGCCAAATTCTGTACTCGACACCAGCACGCGAACACTGCCGTCGGCACAACCTTCGACCCCGACCACGGAACTCAGATAACGCTCGCCCGACCCGGTAAATCCGGCCCCATGCAAAAAGGCGGCGATGCCCATACCTTTTCGGGAACCAGCGATCTGATTCTGCTTCGCGAAGCTCCGTCTCTTGACGTGATAATCGGAAACCTCCAATGCTCGATCCAGCAGTTTCCCGAGATCGATCGGCTCGCGCACGACCTGTTCGGTAGTAGTGGCCTGCCCCGGCTGCAGAAAATTTCGCCGACGGATCTCAACCGCAGAAAGCCCCACGGTTTGCGCGATGCGATCCATGTGCCGCTCCATGGCAAACAGGCTTTGCGGCGCTCCGAAGCCTCGGAACGCCCCATGCGGCGGCGCGTTGGTTGCGACCGCCTTGGCGCGGATGCGAACACTCGGCCAGTAATACGGTCCCCCGGCGTGAATGACTCCGCGGGAAAGCACGACCGAGGACAACGTCGCGTACGCTCCACCGTCAATCGCGAAATCAATTTCTCCGCCGAGAATCTTGCCATCACGACTGACGGCGGTCCGGTGACGAGTGCGCGAAGGATGCCGCTTGGTCGTCGCCGCCATGTCTTCCATGCGGTCATAAATAATCTTCACCGGCCTTCCGGCCTTGATCGCCAGCAATGCGGCGTGCGCCGCGATCATCGACGGATATTCCTCCTTGCCGCCGAACGCGCCTCCCGTTTCCATCTGAACCACCCGAACTTTTTCCGCCGGCAAATTACAGAGCGCCATCAGCGCTTTGTGAATATAATACGGACACTGCAGCGAGCCCCAGACCGTGATCCCCTGCGCCTCGTCAAAGGCGGCGATCATCCCATTGTTTTCGATGTAAAGCTGCTCCTGCGCGCCTGTCGAGTACTCGCCTTCGACAATGTAGTCAGCCTTCTCCCAAACGTCGTCGAGTTTGCCTTTTTCGATCAAGTAGGTCTTGAAGATGTTGTCCTCGCCCCAAACGATTTCGGAGCAGCACTCACTCTCTTCGATCGTGAAAGTCGCAGGCAGAGGTTCGCATTCGATCGAGATCGCCGCCACGGCCTGCGGTAGGAGATGCCGGTCGGGGTGAGCCAGCAGCAGAATCGGTTCCTCGGGATGATTCACAACCTCACTCGCGAGGCAGGGCTGATCTTCGCCGATCAGTGCAATGCAATTCTTCCCAGGAATATCCTTCGCAGACACGACCACGAATTCATCCCACGCAATGCCCGGACCAAAGCTGATCTTCCTGATTCGCCCTCGTGGAATCTGGCTGCGAACCGTGGCTCCGAAGAGCATATTCGGCAGAACCATATCGTCGACGTACTTCGACTCTCCGGTAACTTTGTCGCGCCCTTCCTTGCGCGGAACCGACTTGCCGACGATGCTCTCAGTGTTCATGGCTTAATGTTCAAGGCTTTATGTTCATGGCTAAACGTTCATGGGTTAATGGCTAAGAGCGTTGCCAATGCCCTTTGACCCAAGTGGGCGTGCTCCACGCACGGATGGGATAGTGTATGACAGACTGGGGTGCGATGGGATGGAAGTCTTGCGGAGGCTTGGATAGAAAAAGGTTATAGCGTCGATTGACGGCGCGAATCTGCGATGTATTCCCGTCCGCCAGGCTCACCCGGAAACTCTCCGGCGACGAAGGCAGGATTTCCCCGCAGATAAGTAGTCTTCACCACCCCACGCAGCGTTTCTCCCAGATAGGGGGAGACCGGATGCCGGTAATACAATTTGTCTTCCGTCACAATGAACTCGCCCTCGGGATCAAATACAACGAAATCCGCGTCATAGCCGGCAGCTATATGGCCCTTGTGCGTGCCGCATCCGGCAAGCTGAGCCGGTCCTGCCGCCATCCACCGTGCCAGATCGAGCAATGTAAATCCACGCCTGCTGGCTTCGGTCCAGATCATCGGCAGCGCTACAGAAAGGCTTGCAATCCCGCCCCACGCTGTGCGGAAATTGCCCTCCGCAAGCCCCTTCATTGTCGGAGGACACGGCGAATGGTCAGTCACGACCATGTCAATCGTGCCGTCTCGCAGCCCCTGCCACAATTTCTCACAGTTCTCGCGGCTTCGAACGGGCGGCGCACATTTTCGCAAGGTCGCCCCATCCGCAATCGATTCAGCGCCGAGATGCAAGTAGTGGGGACAAGTCTCAACGCTGACCGAAAGTCCTTCGGCGCGCGCCGCGCAGAGTTCTGGCAGAGCTTGGCTCGTCGACAGATGGACGATGTGCAGGCGAAAGCCGTATTCGCGGCAGAGTTTAAGCATCAGCCGGATCGCGAACAGTTCCGCCTCATCTGGGCGCGACTGCAGGTAAGTCGAGTAGCGGCTCCAATCGGCATTGGCCAGCGTTTCGGTGGCGCGATCAATCGGGCCAGGAAGTTCCGCGTGTACCAGCAACGGCAGCCCGGTCCGGGCCACGTGCGGCAGCGCCGAGCGCAACTGCTGCTCGGTAACCATGGTGAAACCGTCAATTCCAGGATTGACCAGAAAGCATTTGAACCCCGGCACGCCGGCAGCTGCGAGAGCTCCGATTTCGGCCTCGTTATCGTGAACCACTCCGCCCCAGGCCGCCCAATCGACGCGGCATTTGCCGTGAGCGGCCGCGCGTTTGGCATGCAGCGCGGCGACCGTGGTTGTTGCTGGGAGACAGTTCAACGGCATATCGACGAGCATCGTGTAACCACCGGCGGCAGCGGCTCGAGTGGCCGTTTCAAAACCCTCCCACTCCGCGCGCCCGGGATCGTTGATATGCACGTGGGAATCGACGAGACCGGGAAGGATGGCTGCATCGCCGAAGTCATGAACTTTATAGCGATCCGATATTTGATCCGGAGCAACGACAGCCTTGATCCGCTCTCCGTCTACTAGGATGGCGGCCGGGCGAATCCCTTCGGGGGTGACTACGCGGCGAGCGACGAAAGCTTGCAACTCCAAAATGTAAGCTCCAAGTTTAACGATTCCCTGCGATCAAAACAGCATTTTACGAAATTCCGCGTCCGGCTTATACTCGCTTCTCAGCGAAGCGGCTGCGAAAGAGTCCACGTCGACTGATTTGCGGGTTCGCGGGTTGCTGGCGCCGGCGGCCCCTTGACGATTGCGCATCGGTAGAGTCAACACATGGACAATCCTTTCATGGCTCGCGCCATTCAGCTCTCGATCGACAACGTCCACTCCGGACGTGGCGGACCCTTCGGCGCGGTGGTGGTGAAAGACGGCGCCATTGTTGCCGAAGCCGTCAATCAGGTTACGTCAACGAATGATCCCACCGCGCATGCGGAAGTAGTCGCCATCCGCGAATCCTGCAAAAAGCTCGGCGTATTCGATCTGGAAGGCTGCGAAATTTACACCTCCTGCGAGCCGTGCCCCATGTGCCTGGGCGCAATCTACTGGGCTCGCCTGTCTCGCGTTTACTTTGCTAACGCCGATGCCGACGCCTCCAGGATCGGGTTTGACGATTCGCTGATCTATAGCGAAATCGCGCAGCCGCATTCGCAGCGCAAGATTCCGATGATCCAGATGATGCGTGAAGAAGCGTTAGCAGCGTTTCGTGCCTGGGAAAACAAACCCAACAAAATCGAGTATTAGCTCGCTTCGATACGGAAAGTCGTACTCATGGAGGACGATTGATCGATAGCTATTTCAAACTTACCGAAAACCAGACCTCCGTGAAGCAGGAGATGCTGGGCGGCCTGACCACCTTCGTTACGATGGCCTACATCATCGTCGTGAACCCCCAGATTCTCGCTCAAGCCGGAATGCCCCCAGACGGAGTGGTTTTCGCCACGTGCGTCTCGGCCGCAGTGGCGACGCTGGTCATGGGCCTCTACGCAAACTATCCCATCGCGCTAGCGCCAGGAATGTCTCTGAATGCGTATTTCACGTATTCGGTTTGCATCGCCATGCATGTTCCGTGGCGAACCGCGCTCGCGGTGGTCTTTTGTTCCGGTGTTCTTTTCCTTGTACTCACGGTGACACGCGTCCGCGAGCAGATCGTCAACGGCATGCCGGACTGCCTGAAACATTCCACTGCAGCTGGAATCGGAATGTTCATCGCGTTTGTTGGATTGCGGAATGCCAAGCTGGTAGTGGCCAATTCAGCGACGTACGTGGGCCTGGGCAGCTTCGCCGACAAAGAGGTGCAGACTGCCTGCTTCGGTCTGGCACTCACGCTGATCCTGATGTCGCGAAAACTTCACGGTGCCATCCTGGTCGGCATCTTTGGCACGACGTTACTCGGAATTCTTCGCGGCGTCACGAAGTGGCCCACCGCAATCTTTTCGATGCCACATCCCTCGTCCACTTTTCTGCAACTCGACTTTCGCGGCGCCACCCATCTTGGCTTGCTCGAAATTCTTTTCGCATTCCTGTTTGTGGATTTGTTCGACAACGTCGGCACGCTCGTGGGAGTCTGCGAACAGGGCGGCTTCGTCAAGGACGGCAAGATCCCTCGCGCGGGCCGCATCCTGGTGGCGGACGGAGTCGGCACCGTCTTCGGTGCCTTGACTGGAACTTCCACGGTCACCAGTTACATCGAAAGCGCGGCTGGAGTTGCCGCTGGTGCTCGCACCGGGCTGAGCAACGTCGCCGTCGCGGCGCTCTTTCTGCTGGCCACGTTCTGCTCGCCCCTGGCGACGGCGATCCCAGCCTTTGCGACTGCGCCGGCGCTGATTCTGGTTGGCGTATTGATGACGCAATCCATCGCGCAAATCGACTGGAAAGATTTCAGTGAAGCTGTCCCGGCATTCATTACTATGCTGGCGACGCCTCTCACTTTCAGCATCGCAACCGGTCTCAGCCTCGGTCTGATTTCTTACACCGTCGTGAAAATTGCCTCTGGAAAGCTGCGCGAAATCAACGCGCTCATTTGGATCCTCACCATCCTGTTTATTCTGCGCTATGTTTATCTGGCCGCGGCTTAGCGAGTGCCCGCTGGGATTGCTTTTTCAGGCCGGATTAGCAGTGCCAGCCTGGGGAAGAGAAAAAGTCCGGCAGCGTCATCGATGACGTTCACCTGACAGGTATAAAACCCGGGCTTCAGCGAGTTCAGCGGCAGTTCGAGTTGGAAGACTCCAGCCTTGCGGTCGCGGGCATTCAATTCGGTTAACTCGACGAGCGAACTCTCGAACACTTTGGTTTTTCCACGGAAAAACGCGACGTTCGAAAGCAGGTGAATGCCGGTTTTCGCCGCGCCCGCCTCAGGAGTGCTGGAAGCCACGGCTCGCGCTGGGTCATAGACTTCGTAGTACAGTCGCAAATGCTGTCCCGACGAGAATACGTGCGTCACGTTGGGAATGATCTCCGAACCGTCGCGAACCAGCGGGCTGAGTGTCGACCCTTTCTTGGCTGGTTCGAGCTGACTGGCCAGGATAATCGAGCTCATCTTCAACGGCTGAGTCTTGAGATCCGGCACGTCCAGGTCGGTTTCGAACGAACCCATACGTCCAGTTTGATTTTCTCTTACCACAAACTTCAGATGAAACTTGCCGGGAGGCAGGCTGAGTCCGGTGTCATACTGCACATTCTTTTTCTGTACCTCCGACGCAGTGTTGACGGCAAGGTTGACCGTGTCGCGAATCTGCGTGACGGCGTGGTGTTGGCCGTCAGTTACGACGCCAATGACATCGAGCGTTGCCTTATCGCGATCGCTGCTGCGCGTAAAGGGAATCTCCGATCCCGGCACGACCAGCGAAATAGGTATGTAAAACTTGTTGGGCTCCAGGCGGAAATAGGCGGTGCTCAGGTACAGCGGCAGGTCGGTCGTGGGTAGTTCGGAGGCGAGTTCCTCCTGCAACTGAAGCTCCTTGTCTTCCTTGGTGAAGTGTTTGTAATCCGCCGGCGCGTAGTACCCGCGGCGGAAGTCAAGTTTCACGCCGGGAACATTGACCTTCACAGAGATGC
>JBEKWZ010000186.1:0-6443 GCA_049512555.1 Candidatus Sulfotelmatobacter sp.
GATTGCCAATCCCGCGACGGTCGCGACGAAGCAAAGCAGCAGGCACTCGGTGAACAACTGCCGAGCCAGCCGCGCCCGACTCGCCCCCAGCGCTGATCGTATCGACAACTCCGCGGCGCGATCGGTAGTGCGGGCGAGCAAGAGATTTGCAACATTCGTGCATGCGATCAGCAACACCAACACGACTGCGCCCATGAACATCAGTGAGGCGCTCTTCACGGCCCCGGCAATCGCATCCTGCAGCAAGGCCAAGCTCGGGCGCAGGCCCGCATTGTCGCTTCCTGCCGGATTCGGTGACGCGCGTTCCGCCTCCGTGGCAAACGCCGCACGCGCCTGTGGCCACTCGACCCCGGACTTCAGCCGCGCGACGGTCGCCCATCCATTGTTGCCTGCGCTGAAAGCCGCCGGCTTCCACAGAACCGCCTTTCCCGGATAATCGAACCCCGGCGGCGCGACGCCAACCACCGTCAGCGGAACTCCATCCATTCGGACCGTCGCACCCAGCACTTTCGGGTCGCCTGCGAAAAGCTGTTGCCACAGCCCGTAGCCGATCACCGCCACGGCGTTCGGCCCGGGCAATCCCCACCCCGTTCCATTCACATCCGCATCAGAGGTGAATTCGTTCCCGAGCACCGGTCGTGCGCCCAGCACCGAGAAAAAATTCCACGACGTCTGGGCGACGTGAACCCGGCTCCCCACATGCATTCCACCAAGATTCAGGTTCGCATCGAATTCCTCAAAAAGCGCGGCATCGGCGAGATAGTGGCTCTGCCGCCGCCAGTCGTGAAACTCCTTAGCGCTATCGTGTGGCGGGAAAAACTGCTGCATCAGCGCAAGTCGGTCGGGCTCGTGAAATGGAAGGGATCGCAGCAGCAACGCATTGACCACGCTGAAGACACCCGTGTTCGCGCCAATTCCGATAGCGAGGGCAGCGATGGCGAATCCCGTGGGCCACGGGCGGCCAGTCCAAAGCCGAAGCGTGTACTTGAGATCCTGCAACATCCTCGCCCTACTCGCTGGTGAAGTAGTCCACCGTCACCGGATTCTCGAACAGCGAATAATCGCGCGTGACCACCGTGATGCCGCTTTCGGTCACGAAATAACGCTGGCGGTCGGCCTCGGCGTCGTAGCCGATGGTCGTACCTTCGGGAATGTGGACGTCGCGGTCGAGAATCGCCTTGCGAATGCGGCAGCGTCGGCCCACGCTGACGTGCGAAAACAGAATGCAGTCGTCGACTTCGGAGTAGGAGTTGACGCGCACATCGGGCGAGAGCACGGAATTCTTTACGCTGCCGCCCGAGACGATGCATCCGTTCGAAACAATGGAATCGAGCGCCGTCCCGGTGCGTCCCGCTTCGGCGAACACGAATTTCGCCGGGGGATATTGCCGCTGGTGCGTGCGGATCGGCCACTCTTCGTCATACAAATTAAAGATTGGCGAGACCGAGACGATGTCCATGTTGGCTTCGTAGTAGGCTTCGAGCGTGCCTACGTCGCGCCAGTAGAGCGCTTCCTTTTTATTCTCGTCGACGAAGTCGTAGGCGAACACGCGGTAGTCGTCGACCATCTTGGGCAGGATATCTTTGCCGAAGTCATGGCTGGACTGAGGGTTCTCGGCATCCTTGAGCAGCACGGGAATCAGCACGTCGGCATTGAACAGATACACTCCCATCGATGCCGCGACTTTTTCCGGATTCAGCTGTGAACGCAACTCGGTGACTTTCGGTTTTTCCTGAAAGCCATTGATGCGGCCGTCTTTGTCCACATCCACCACGCCGAAGTGACGAGTCTGGTCGGGATCGACCTGGATCGTGGCCAGCGTGATGTCGGCAGCCGAGTCCTGGTGCTGCTTCATCATCTTGCCGTAGTCCATTTTGTAGATGTGGTCGCCGCCCAGAACCAGGACGTATTTGGGCTGCTCTGAGCCGATGGAATAAATGTTCTGATAAACCGCGTCGGCCGTACCCTGATACCACTGGTCGCTCACCCGCTTCATCGGCGGCAGCACTTCGATGAACTCGCCCACCTCGCGCCCCAGGATGTTCCAGCCTTCACGGATGTGCCGGTTGAGCGAAAGCGCCTTGTACATGGTGAGGATGTAAACCCGGCGCAGGTCAGAGTTCAGGCAATTGGAAAGAGTGACGTCAATGATGCGGTAGATGCCGCCGAAAGTGACTGCCGGCTTGGCCCGGTCACGAGTGAGAGGATAGAGGCGCTCGCCGGCGCCGCCCGCCAAGACAACCCCGAGAGTATCTTTCATGACTCCCCTCAGATTCCGATTCTATGGTATCCGTGAAACCGGAATCTTTGTTCCCGCCCGGCAGGAGCGAAAAGAAAACAGTAGATGGTAGCACAGCGGGCGAATCCAAAAGGTGCGCGTCGCCCGCGTGCTACTGGCGCAGCTTGAAGCAAGGCTCGTATCGGGGCATGCCTTCAGGCATGCCGCTACAGCAGGCAGCACAGAGTCCGCTTTAGCCGCTGTCGGGTATCGCCGGCGGGGATATCTCGGCTTGAGATGCTTATAATGCGTGGCATGAATCGCAATCTCACCCGGCGAGATTTTTTGAATGGGGCGCTGGCCGGCTCCGGTGCGGTATTGCTCAGCTCGGCCTCGCCGCTGCAACTGCTGACTCGCGCCAAGGCGGCGAGTCCGGCAGATAACGACTTCACCGGCTACGGTGGTGTCGGCGACTACGCCAACTCCAACGGCAACACGTTTGCAGTTCTGACCGCCGGCCACCAAATTCGCGACGGCGCGTTCGACAATCTGCCCTCCAGCGTCATCGACACGGGTGAAACTTACGATTGCGTTGTCGTGGGCGGCGGCATCAGCGGTTTGGCGGCGGCCCTGATTTTTCAACGCTAGGCCGGACCAAGCAAGACTTGCCTTGTCCTCGACAATCATCCCATCTTCGGCGGCGAGGCCAAGCGCAATGAATTTCTGGTGGACGGACAGCGTCTGATCGGGCATCAAGGTTCGGCCCTCTTTTGGCCCCCGTTTCCCCACAGCTTTATGGCGCGATTCTACGAGTCGATCGGCCTGAAGGCGCCGCGCCTGGAATATCAGAAGTGGGCAGGCCCCGCGCCGGAGATTCCGCTTACGCGCACCCCCTATCTTGGCTCCGCGCCCTACGGTCTGTACTTTGGCGCGAAGTTCGGCCAGCCCCAGGGAGTCTGGATCACCGATCCATGGGACAAGAACAAGAAATTGGAGGGAGCTCCGATTTCAGCAAAAGCACGCGAGGAGTTGTTGAGGTCTCAGTCGGCAGACTCGGCGTCCGCACAAAAGCCCCAATACCGCGGCGACGCCATCTCGCGCCGCCTCGACACCATCACACTAGAAGATCACTTGATGGAAAGGTACGCGATCAGCCGCGACACCGTGCGAACTTTTCTCTTGACCGACGAAGGTGGAGGCTTCGGTCTCGGCGCGGATGCGCTCTCCGGCTACACCGCGTATGCCTTTGATGAACTGGGCCCCATCCCCGAAGACGGAACAGAAATGTTCCCCGACGGCAATAGCGGCATCGCGCGCCTCATCGTCAAGACTCTGATTCCGGAATCAATTGCCGGCTCACCTTCGCTCGAAGATGTTTGTCGTAACCACGTGAATTTTGCCACTCTCGATCGCCCCGGAGCCGCTGCCCGCATTCGCTTGGATTCGACCGCGGTATGGGTAAAGCACGATGGCGATCCCGCGAAGTCAGAGTCGGTGACCATTGCCTACACCCGCGGCGGAAAAACATATCGTGTGAAAGCGCGGTCCGTAGTGATGGCAGGTGGAAGTTGGACCACCAGGAATATTGTCCGCGACCTTACGGAAGATCGCAAACAGGCTTACGCGCAGTTCTACCGCTCGCCTTGCATGCTGGCCAACGTCGCAGTACGCAACTGGAGATTTCTTTACAAGATGGGGATTTCTGGTTGCCAGTGGTATGAGGGTCTGGGAAATTACCTGCAGGTCCGCAAACTGGCGCTCTGCGGGGCGGATTCGCCGACGATCGGTCCCGATTCGCCAGTCGTGCTCGCCATCAAAGTTCTCTACACCTACCCGGGCAAAACCGCCGAGCAGCAGGGACACATGGGTCGCGCGGAAATCATTTCCACTCCGTTTCGCGACTACGAGCGGCAGATTCGTCAGCAGTTTACCGACATGTTCGCCCGCTCAGGTTTCGATGCATCGCGCGACATCGCCGGAATTATTCTGAACCGCTGGGGGCACGCCTACGCCAGCCCCGCCCCCGGATTCTACTTCGGCAAAGACGGCAAGCCCGCGCCCGGAGACGTTCTGCGGGCAGCCCCATGTGGCCGCATCGCGTTCGCGAATACCGACCTCTCGGGTACGCCCGATCACAAGTCCTCGATTTTAGAGGCCGATCGCGCCGTGGAACAGTTGCTGAATCTGGTATTGGCGGAATAAAAAACTAGGGATGTCATCCTGAGCGGAGCCGCTTTGGTAGACCCCCGGCTTTCAGCCGGGGGCGCGCACAGCGCGGCGAAGGGAAGGATCTCCGCCATATCAAACCCGGCAGGCCTAGCTGTCCTTGTCGTGCTTATCTTCTTCGACTTTATCTTTGCCCGGCCGTTCTTTCTCTTGCCGGTCTTTCTCGTGTTTCTCTTCGTCGATCTTGATGCGCAGCGATTTCAGGAATTTCAGGTCCTGTTCGTTGATCTTGAATTCAGGATTCGTGGACAACGTGGTCACCAGCGAAGTCTTGTCGGGCGACTTCTCTCCCTGCTTGCTCACGCCAATCGTGGCTTCAAGTACCAAGAAGATGTCGTATCCACCTTCTTTGATGCGGGAGACAACTTCAGAGATCTGCTCAGAGTCGGAAAGAGATTCATTGATGGCCTCGCCCAGCTCTTTCATGAGTTGCTTGAGTTGTTGATCCACTGTGTCCCCCGTCTAAAAATCAACTTATCACGATCCCGTCTCAGGCGCGAATTGCGTGCACCTCGAGATATTCGCCCTCCACGGCGGTGCTGCCATCGGTGGCCGTGTTGTGTTCCACCCACAGCGATTCCAATGCACTGGCCAGAGCCGCTTGCCCGGCCGCATCCAGCCGGGAAAACGCCATCTTCGTCGGGCCGAAATAGCGGCGAAAAAAATCCATAGTCTCTTTCGGCGGAAAAGGATAGGTCAGCATCACCTTGCGCCGCGTGCATTTTAGATCGGAGCATCCCTGCCCCAGCCGCTGCTTCACGGTGGTTTCATCCCCCCAAAGATTCGGTGCAGGAACGCCGGGCGGAGGTGGCACAAACTTGGCGGTGGCCTGCGTCATCCTGGCAACGAAGCCCTGCGAAGTCCAGTTCGCCATCGCGATCATTCCACCGGGCCTGCAAACGCGAAGAAATTCCTCCGCTACGCGCTCGGGCCGCGGAGCGAACATCGCCCCAAACATGCTCACCACAACGTCGAACGAGCGGTCGGCATAAGCTAGTTCTTCCGCGTCGCCCTCTTCAAAACGAATGTTGAGTTGCCCAGCGGCAGCCCGCTCCCTGGCCTGTTCCAGCAGATTGGTGGCGATGTCCACACCCGTGACTTGGGCGCCGGCCTTCGCTGCGGGAATCGCGCTATTGCCCGTCCCACACGCCACATCCAGAAGCTTCGCGCCAGGCTTGAGGTTCAGTCGCGCGACAAAATTCTCCGCTTCGCCGGAAATGAAGCCCGCGATCTGGCCGAAATCGCCCGCCATCCAGGCCGCTTTCATTCCGGACTTGAGCTGCGCGAGATCGGGTGCGACAGTCGGCATAACGTTCCTTAGCTTAGATGCGAGCGGCGAGAGAACGGTGCTGCCTGCGTTCCTTGCGCGGCATCCCCAGAGGTTGCGTCATTGTAGCGCCAGAGGCTGTTAAAATCGAGGCCGTGAGCAAAGTTTCCACATTACAAAAGTTGGGGGTGGTAGCGCGTGTTGCGGGGCGACAGGCGGGACGCAACCGCACGCTCAGCGCGGTGATGAGTGGGGTTCGCACGACGGCCCGTTCGTTCGGTCACGCCCTGCACCAACTCTGGCTGGAAGTGATTGGCACTCTGTTCCTGGCGATGGCGGCGTTCGGCGGCGTTGCCGGAGTCCGCGAGTATGAGAAGTACACGTCCGGCCGCGCGACCGCCAGCCGCCTCGCGATTGCCATCTGTTTCACCGCAACCTTTGCGTGGTTCGGACTGACGTCGTTCTGGAGGGTGAAAAGAAAGAATCAGCGCCCCTAAGACTCAGGTGAAAAACGCAATGCCGGAAAAGCTGAATCCCCGCTCCGCTACTGCCACAGAAGTCGAAACCTCCTCCCACATCCCGGTAAATCCGCTCTACACGCCCGCCGATCTCAAAGGTTCCGACTACGAAAGCGAAGTTGGCTATCCTGGTGAATATCCCTTCACTCGCGGCGTGCAGGCCACCATGTACCGCGGCCGCCTCTGGACCATGCGCCAGTACGCGGGCATGGGC
>JBEKWZ010000187.1:0-6441 GCA_049512555.1 Candidatus Sulfotelmatobacter sp.
CGCGACGCCTATGAGGAACGCCTGCGCCACGAGTTGAAGTTCCTGAACTACGCGCCCATTGTTTTTATTTCGGCGCAATCCGGCAAGGGCGCGGAGAAGATATTCCCGCTTCTGGAAGAAGTTGCCACCGAGCGCCGCAAACGCGTGACCACTTCCCAGATGAACCGCTTCCTCGAGCGCGTGGATTTCGAGCGCGCCTCCGTCCCGGTGCGCCAGCGCGTGAAGATTCTTTATATGACGCAAGCGTCGGTTGCGCCGCCGACGTTCGTCCTGTTCACCAACCGCGCCGTAAAGCTGCACTTCTCCTACCAGCGGTTTCTGGAAAACCAAATTCGCAAGGCCTTCGGATTTGTAGGAACGCCGATCTGGATCAAGAACCGGGCGAGGGAATAAACATGACTTTCACTTTCCGCCATCTCTACACGCCGACCCTGATTGTCGCGATTTTCTTTTCGCCATCGCTGGCCCAGGCGCAAGTTGCATCGGCTCAGGTTCTTCACCTGCAGAGGTTCGTAGCACCGGCCTATCCGGCTGCGGCACGTATGGCCCGGGTGCAGGGCAAAGCTGACGTGGAGCTTCAAATCAATGCCGATGGCGCGGTTAGGTCGGTCGCAGTCAAGAGTCATCCACTCTTTCAAAGGTACGTGGAAGAGGCGCTTAAACAGTGGCATTTCGAGCCTTTGACAGAATCGGCAGTTCTGCACGTAGTGGTGAATTTCGAATTCGAAAGCTGCGACCATGTCGCGCCAGAGCCACTCGGCTCGGCACAAGTACGCGAGACCAGAGTCAGCGCCGACCTGCCGGGAACGATCAACGTGGGCACTTGCACCGACTTCATCATCGTGAACTCTGACTCCGTGCCCCGATAGATGCAAAGGATTCCGACCCGGTCACCATACGTCGCGTGCGCCTGATTATTGCCCTTCCACCATCCTATCCTGCGTCAGCAGTCCCATGCGCTGCACGCCCGCATGATGTGCCAAATCGATCACGTCGGCGACGTACAGAAAATCAACATCGGCGTCGCCGCGAACGAAAGCCACCTTCTCGGCACGCTTCAAATAAATCTGCTCCAGTCGCAACGGCAGATCATCCCAGCTCACGTCTTCACGATTTATCCTCACCGTCGGCGGCGCATCCTTCGAAGTCCACACCACCTGGATCACCACTGTGCCTTCGGGCTCTGGTGTGGACTTTTGATCCTTCGGCGGTTGTGGAATCTGCACTTTCTCCCCGTACTCCGGGTCCATTGCCACGACGAGCATGAACATGATGATGAGGGTCAGCAGCACGTCAATCAGCGGAGTGACATTAATCTGCGGACCAGACGAACCTCCGCCTGCCATTGAGAAAGACATCGAATTTGCTCCTCTCAGGCACGCGCGTGTCTGCAACATCAGACACCTGTAAAGTCCTCCAGGTTCCTCATTATTTGGTATCGTAAAAAGGGTTTGTGCGAGGCTAAGTTGCGCCTTTCGCTGCATTCGGTTGCATGACGGGAGACACAGTCGCGATGCCTGACCTGCGGACCCGCATAGCCATGACTTGTTCGTCGCGATCCGCTGTCTTTGCTTTTGCGCTTTTCGGCGTTCTCGTCTTTGTGGCTCCGCGCGCGCGCGCGCAAGACAACTACGAAATCCAGGTTTACGGATCTGACACCGTTCTGCCACGTTCGACCATGGTTGAGATCCATTCCAATTTCACCGTGGACGGAAGCAAGACCGTGCAGGACGGCATGCTGCCGACCAACCACGCCGAGCACGAAACCCTGGAGATCACGCAGGGAATCAACGACTGGGCCGAGGTGGGCTTCTACCTTTTTACGAGCATTCAACCGAATGACGGATGGCAGTGGGTGGGAGATCACATCCGTCCGCGCGTACGCGTGCCCGAGCGGTGGCACTGGCCGGTGGGTGTGAGCCTGTCGAACGAGATTGGCTACCAGCGCGCCGCCTTCTCGCCCGACACCTGGACATGGGAGATTCGCCCCATCATCGACAAAAAGATCGGCCCTTGGTACCTGGCCTTCAATCCCGCGATGGACCGCTCGTTTCACGGGCCGAGCGTAAACCAGGGGGTTACATTCTCCCCTAACGTAAAGGTCAGTTACGATTTCACCAGGAAAATCGCGGGCGGACTGGAGTACTACGCGGCGTACGGTTCACTGACAGGTTTTGATGCGTTGCGTGACCAGCAGCAGCAATTCTTCCCCGCCATTGATATCGATTTCGCTCCCGAGTGGGAGTTCAATTTCGGCGTGGGCGTAGGGACGACCCGTTCTACGGACCACCTCATTGTGAAATGTATTGTCGGTCGTAGACTTTCATGGCCCCATGCAAAAAAGTGAGACGAGGTTTCGCGTTCGAATGCCGTTGCCTTGCCACTCATCTATTCGTAACGCAACGCTTCGACCGGATCGAGTTTCGACGCCCGCATCGCCGGCACCAGACCGCTGATCACGCCCACGACAAGTAAAACCGCGCCGGAAAGAATCACAGTCGTCATCGAGATACGCAGATGAATGTCGCCCTGCCCGGAATCGTCTTCGAACAAAGGCCCCATCATGGGCAGCGTGCCGACGGACCACGCGATCAGATACGACAGCAGCACGCCGATGGCCCCCCCGATCAGCATGATCAGAAGCGTTTCTGCCAGAAACTGCATTTTGATGTGACGCTTGCGCGCTCCCAAAGCGCGCCGCAAGCCGATCTCGCGAATGCGCTCGTCCACCGACACCAGCATGATATTCATCACGCCAACGCCGCCGATGCCGAGAGTCAGCGTTCCAATAAATGTGAGCAGCACCTGCAATCCGATGGTGAGCCCATCGATGACCGGACGAAACTCATCGCGCCCAAACATCTGAAAAGCCTTAGGATCGGTGGGGGAAAAATTCTGCCGCGTCGCCACCGCGGCTAGAACCTGGGCCATCGCCTTCTTTTCGAACTGCGGCGCGATCGGCTCGAATACCATCACTGCCGCATACCGGGTGTTCCAAAGATCGCCGGCTGCTGAATACGGAATCCACGACGAGTCATCGTCGCTGGAAAAGTAGTTGCTGAGCTGAATCTTCCGCGCCATGACGCCAATCACGGTGAAGCGTACGCCAGACACTTGTACGGTTTCGCCGACCGCGGGCCGCCCGCTGAACAATTCCTCCTTGAGGCGTCCCCCCAGAAAGATCACGCGCCGCCGTTCGAGTTCGTCCTCGGCATTGATCCAGCGGCCCTGCGAAGGAACCTCGTTCCGCATTTCGCCATATTCTGGACAAACACCACGCACCGGAGCAGTCCCGACCATGCGGTCTCCGTAGGCAAGTCCCGGTCGCCGGACGGTTTCAAGGCACACATGTTTCACCAGAGGAGCGGTCTGCTTCACCATGTCCAGATCGGCCTGTTCGAGCACTACTTTTTTTCCGGCGCGCTGGCCGCCGGGTTGTTCGCTGGTCTGCTGCGGCCAGCAGATGACCACGCTCTTGCCGAATGCGTCGAAACCATGCACCAGGACGCTGCGGAAACTGTTGCCATAGGCAATCAGCAGAGTCACGGTCGCGATGCCCCACACGATGCCGAGCATCGTCAGAAAGCTGCGTGTCAAGTTCCGCTTGAGCGCGATCCAGGCCTCGAGTACGATTTCAATCAGCATCTACCCGCCCGCCTCATACCGCAACGCTTCAATGGGATCAATCGAGGCTGCTCTTCGCGCCGGATACAGCGCGGCTCCCACCGCAATCGCTCCCAGCAGCCCGGCAGCAATTAAGCCTGAACTCCAACTCGGAACCAGTCCGGCAAAGAAGTCGGGCATGGGCAGCAGGTTCACCAACGCACAAAATCCGAACGCCACGCCGAGACCGATGCCTCCGCTCAAGAAAGCGATGATCAGGGCTTCAATAAAGAACTGCCGCAGAATCGTGCCGGCCGGAGCGCCAATCGCTTTGCGCACGCCAATCTCCCGCGTCCGCTCCCGTACCGCCACCAGCATCACGTTCATCACGCCGATGCCGCCCAACAGCAAGGTTACGATCCCAACCGCCCCCAAAAAGAATTTCATGCCGTCGGTCATGGTCTTGAAGGCCTGCGCTTCCTGCACCGTATCCCAGATCGGACAGGCTTCCTTGTCGCTGGGATCGTAGTGGTGCATGCGGGCCAGCGCCACGCGCACTTCGCGCTTGCAGGCGAGATGCTGGTCGACCGATTTCGGCGTCACCAGCAATTGATCAAACGTGGAATTGGTCCCCGGAGGCTTGTCGGGGAAATCCCTTCGCATCGCTGCAAAGGGCAAAAATACTTTCCTCACATCCCAGCCGTCGTAACTGGAATCCTGCTTCTTCGTCGCCATCACGCCAATGACCGTGTAGGGAAAATCATTCAGATAGATGGTGTCACCCACGGGATCGCGCCCGGGAAACAATTGCTTGGCCGCCTCCGAACCAAGAAATGCCACTCGACGCGCTTCGCGCATGTCGTCCCAGTCATAGAACCGGCCGGCTCCGACATCGAGACTGCGTATATAGCTAAATTGCGGATACGATCCCGTGACCGTAAAAGCCGCATTGTTGAAGTTGGAGTGGATGCGCACCGTGTCCTGCTCAAGTTCAGGGATCGCGTACTCGCAGTCCGGCGCGTCCGACTGCACTGCCGCGACGTCCGGGTCCTCCCAATGAACCACGCGGCCGGCATTCAAACCGCCCGCCTGCAGGCTGGTGCGGCCGTGGAAGACGATCATCACGTCCTTGCCGAGGTTCCGCTCCTGGGTTTCCTGGCCTTTGCGCAGTCCTTCGCCGGCGGCCACCATCAGTACAATCGACACAATCCCCCAGGCAATCCCGAACATCGTGAGGAAGGCCCGGAGTTTGTGCGACCACAATGTACGCAGAACATCGAGGATGAGATCGCGAACCGTCATAACACTTGGTTGGACGCGGGGACGGAGAGAAGGTAATCTCCCCGTAGCCGCCTTACCGTTTGATACGCAGTTGACAGGCTTTTTGTTGCAGGAAAAAACAGGAGGGCCGCTTGTGTGGGACGGGGCCCTAGACCCGGTAGAGCCGAGAGTAGCTCGCCTACGCCGCGTGCGACTCAGGCCTTCACGGTCGTTGCTCCGACCCGGTCCATCCACCCATCGAATTCCCGTAGCGCCGCTTCACATTGCAGCCGATGTCGTTCTTTGCGGTCGCGAATCTTCTTCTCCAGCGGAGGCAGCAGATCGAAAGTGATGTTTGCAGGCTGAAAATTCTTCGCATTGGCATGAGTTATATAGTGAGTCAGAGAGCCGAAGGCAGAGGATCGCGGCGCGGCCTCAATCTCGCTTCCTGAGATCAGCGCAGCTGCGTGCATGCCGGCCAGCAGTCCGGTGGCAATCGACTCCACATAGCCTTCGACCCCGCAAATCTGCCCGGCAAACAACACCCGCGGGTGCGACTTCATTTGCAAGGTCTCGCGCAATAAAGTCGGCGAATTAATGTAGGTGTTGCGGTGAATCTGTCCGTAGCGCAGAAAGCGTGCGCTCTCGAGACCGGGAATGAGACGCAACACGCGTGCTTGCTCGCCAAACTTCAAATGATTCTGGAACCCAACCAGGTTATAGGAATCCGCACGCAGGTTCTCCTGCCGCAACTGCACCACCGCATACGGCATCTTGCCGGTGCGTGGATCAGTCAACCCCACCGGCTTCATCGGACCGAAGCGTAGAGTGTCACGCCCGCGGCGAGCAATCTCTTCAATCGGCAGGCAACTCTCGAAGTAGTTCAGCTTTTCCCACTCGCGCTCCTCGACCGACTGCGCCGTCAGAAGAGCATCATAAAAGCGGTCGTATTCCTGTGGCGTCATCGGGCAGTTGATGTAATCCGCCGATCCTTTGTCGTACCGCGCCGCCATGTACACTCGCCCCATATCAATCGATTCGGCCTCCACGATCGGGCTGATCGAATCGTAAAAAGACAGATACGGGTTGGCCGACGGCACCGCTTCCAGCGACCGCTCTACCAATGTGTGGCTTAGGCAGAGCCTCGCAATCTCCCCGGCGAGTCCATCAGAGGTCAGCGGCCCGGTCGCAATAATCGTTGTGTCGGCTCGCTCATCGACTTTTGTGACTTCTTCTCGTTTGACAGTAATGCGCGACTCGCGCGAGATGGCTTCCGTTACCCGAGCCGCGAAGGTGACGCGGTCCACGGCCAGGGCGTGGCCGGCCGGAACCGCGCACTCCCGCGCAATCTGGAGCAGCAGCGAACCCGCGCGCCGCATCTCTTCTTTCAGCAGCCACGGCGCCGTGTTCTCGCTATCAGATTTCAGCGAATTCGAGCAAACCAGTTCGGCAAAGTTCGCGGTCTGGTGCGCCGGAGTTGAGCGCACGGGGCGCATCTCGAACAGTTCCACCTGCATGCCGCGCCGCGCACATTGCCACGCGGCTTCAGACCCAGCCAGTCCCGCGCCTATGATTTTG
>JBEKWZ010000188.1:0-6402 GCA_049512555.1 Candidatus Sulfotelmatobacter sp.
TGTTCTCGTTCGTGCGAGTTGCGGCCGCTTTATTCTCAGCTGCCTTGTTCTCGTTCGTGCGAGTCGCAGCGGCTTTATTCTCGGCAGCTTTGTTCTCGTTCGTGCGAGTTGCGGCCGCTTTATTCTCAGCTGCCTTGTTCTCGTTCGTGCGAGTTGCGGAGGCTTTATTTTCAGCTGCTTTGTTCTCATTCGTACGAGTCGCAGCGGCTTTATTCTCGGCTGCCTTGTTCTCGTTCGTGCGAGTTGCGGACGCTTTATTCTCGGCCGCTTTGTTCTCGTTCGTGCGAGTTGCGGCGGCTTTATTCTCGGCCGCCTTGTTCTCATTCGTGGGCGTTGAGCGGGTCGCCGTTGACTTACTCGCGGCAGACTTACTTGCCGTGGCCTTGTATGGTGCTCCCGCCTGCCTGGCCGCTACCACCCCATGGCCGGTAAGCTCCCCGGGCTTCGCGGTCGCAGCGATGGCTGGCCTGCCATGATTGACGGACGCCAATAGTGCGTGGTTCTTGCCGGCAGCCTGTTGATGCTCTGACTGAGCCGATGTTGCCGGAGTATGACGCTCATGGGAGGCAGTCTCTTCCGCCGCAGTCGGGCGGGCGCGCGTCCCACCATTTCCGCCGTTATAGCTAACGTGGTTGTACGCGGTGTTGTTGATTACGGTCTTGTTGTAGACATTGTGGAAATTCGAGCCGCTAATGTTATTCACCGAGCGGTTGTAGTAGAAGCCTCCGTTATTCCAATATCCACCTTGATAACCGAGACCGCCGTAGCCGAAGCCGTAGTTGACGCCGCCGTAAAACCCGACATTCGTGCCCCAGTAGCCTTCATTCCAGGAGAATGCGTTGCCGCCCCAACCCCAATAACCGGGCGTCCAGAGAAACCCAACTTCGGGAGCCATCACCCACGTACCCGGCACCCAAAAGTAGCCTTCCTCTCCATAAGCCCAGTAGCCGGGCGTCCACATATAGCCGTCAGCTGGGGCCATCGGCTGGGCATAGATCGGAAGCGCGGGCGGAGCGATCGTGATGGCCACGCCGAACTGCGCGAACAAGGCAGCTGGGATGGATAGGATCAGAAGTGTAAGCGACAGCAAACGAATAGTACGCATTTTGATTCACCTTGCCAGATCATCCTTCGATTGCCCGATGGATTGTTGCTGCGGGCTGCGTGGAGTAAGAGGCGACGCGTCGCGCGTCAGAGACAAGAATTGCACGGACCCACGGTCAAGTCTGTGCACTACGGCTCACTTTTGGGAAAGTCCCGATTAGGTCTGTAAATCTATTTTTCGAGATCGTAGGGTGTCGAAAAAAAAAGCGCGAGTCCATTGGGTGGACCCGCGCCGATCGTTCCCTTCTCGATCGGTTGTTTCCCGATCTTGAGTTCTAAGCTGCACTCTTTTCCCCGAGCGCTTGCGCCGATGCAGGCGTCATCAGGCCGTCGCATTCCTCGGCGTGCAGCTTCGCCGCCTCGGCGCCATGATGAACAGCAAGCTGACCGTGGCCGTGAGCCAGATATGCGTGGTGCGCTTCCTTTTCGTGCTCCTCGGCCCGGTTGTATTTCGCTGCCTCGTTGTAATGATAGGCCGCTTTCTCATGATTACGAGCAGCGTGATGATAGTGCTCCCAAGTTTTTGACACGTGGTTCTCCTTTTGTGGAAAGAGACGCTCGTAAGGGCCGATGCGGTCGAACGACCAACAGTCGTCGATCAGTGTGCAAGTCCTACTTCTGATCGTTCCGGTTAGCTTTCTCGTCAGCCTTGTCTGCGGCTCTGGCTTGGACTTTTGCTCCGTGAACTTCGGCAAGAAATGGCTGAGCTACGGCCGGAACCGGCACTTGGCCCGAGAGCAACGCGCGGGTTGTGACGTCGGGTCCGTATATGGCATTCCGAGAATCATTGTCTTGCCGGAGCGAAGCACCAGTCAGCGTGAGCCCGGCGAACAGGCCCTTGGCACGAGAATAGGTCAGGATCTCTGTCTCCAGCTTCCAATCGGTGCCGGCTTGGGCATGCCGTCCAACTGGACCCGCGGCCGCGGAAGCATCCCCTCCAACTTGAAAATTGCTATCGAGCAGCCTCTGCATGGCTTTGTCATTCTGAAAGACCATGACAACATCGACAGCTTCCACGCCGATCTGCAATCCCCAGCTTCCACCCGAAATCGTGATGAACGCCGGTGCACTCCAGCCATCCGCCGTGCGGCAAGTGGCTACGCCTTTGCCACCCTGGGCTCCAAAAACAAACCCACCCTTAACCATGTGCGGTATAACGGCCACGCATTTGGCATGCTCCAATACTTCTTCCGGGATTCCCTTGTCTGGCATCCCCATGATTTCGTGCAACACGGTGGTAGCGTTGTCTAACCGGCCCGTCGCATCTTCTCGCGCCGACGCCGCCCAGCTCAACGTACCGAGACTCAACATCGCAAATACGAACATTAATTTTTTCATTGAACAGCCTCTTTTCTGTAGCCTCTGCGCCGCCTCTCCAGCATCGTGCCGTCTCTGGCACACGAATTGGGTTAGAAAATTCAGACGCAACAAGGTCAGCTGAACGTTAACAGTCAGGACCAAAGCGGTCTGAGCAATAATGCTCACCACGCGGCCACACCGGAATTGCCCGACAAATTGACACCGAAGAAATCCGCCTTATTTTTCCGGATGACGCCCAGCCTCGTTCGACAGGTGGTCAATTCTGCTCAGACCTCAGACGGTCGAGAGACTAAAAAAGTGGCAGCCTCAGAATGATTTCGAAGAGCCACCAACCTGGCCTTTGCCAGAAAACTAACAACCACCCAGGGCCGACATATCATCGCAAGTCAGCGAACCGGAGATCATTAAATGGAGGTCATGCAATGAAGATGCTCAGATATCGACACGTTCCCAT
Source organism: Candidatus Sulfotelmatobacter sp. (assembly GCA_049512555.1). Taxonomy (GTDB): domain Bacteria; phylum Acidobacteriota; class Terriglobia; order Terriglobales; family Acidobacteriaceae; genus Sulfotelmatobacter. Next base: position 2,879 of record JBEKWZ010000188.1, read on the forward strand.
AGTTTTGCTGCTGGCGGCGCTCGCAGGCTGCAATCAACAACAAAATACGCAGGAATTGAAGGAGAAAACCGCGCAAGCAACGGCGGAAATTAAACACGATGGGGAAGCGGTTGCGGCAGGCATACGGGAGGGCTGGAGCCGCGATAAGCCACTCGATTTGAACACTGCCACAAAAGATCAGTTGCTGAGCCTGCCGGGCGTAACCGGGTCAGAAGCGAACCGCGTGATTGCAGGGCGTCCTTATACCGATCCCGGTGAAGTGGTGACGCGGCGCATCATGCCGAAGACTGAGTATGACAAAATCGCAGACCGGGTCACAGCCAGGAACTGACCTGAAATGGCCGCTCCCAGGCCCGTCTCTTTTCGTCGGAGATTTCTTCCCTCCGTTCTTGCTGACGTGAGCGGTGTTGAACAGACCCGTTGGATCGCGGTCTGATAATTTTGCGGTGCGTGCTTCTCAAGGTAATCAAAAGAAGAAGCCATATTGTCCGTTCTGCGAGGCGCCATGAAATTCAAACTCACAAACCTGTCGGGTTTCGTTGCGGTCGCGGCGATTCTTTTTGGCACGTCCATTGCGACCGCAGCCAAACATCCGGCTCCATCAGTTCGGCCCGTCGGGCTGGCAGAGCTTGAAATGCAGGTTCTTCTCGATCGGGCCAACTTCTCACCAGGACAGATCGACGACGAAAACGGAAAGAACAGCCGCGAGGCCATGGCCGCGTTCGAAGCCGCGCGTGGGATTGCTCCAGGTGCGCGGAGCCGCAATGCCGCGCTTGCGGCGCTCGGCGCTGGTTCTGTGAAATCGATCGCCTCCTATACAATCACCGCCGAGGATGCCGCCGGGCCGTTCATCAAGACGATTCCGGAAGACGCGACGGACCAGTCGAAACTACCGGGCCTTTACTACACATCCGTGCTGGAAGAACTCAGCGCGAGATTTCACTCGGCACCTTCCCTGCTCAAGCGTCTCAACCTCCGCGCTCGTTTCGTGGCGGGAGAGAGCATTCGGGTCCCCAATGTGTTGGGTGCCAAACCAGCTGAGCTGGGCCCTGCCGGCGCCGTCAAGATCGTTGTCTCGAAGAAGACATCGGTCCTGATGGTTTATAACCGGGAAGGCCGGGTCATTTTTTACGCCCCGGTGACCAGCGGCAGCGAACACGACCCGCTCCCGTTCGGGAATTGGGTGATTACGGATGTGGTGCGAAATCCAATCTACAACTACAACCCCGACTTGTTCTGGGACGCCAATCCCGCAAATGCCAAAGTCAAGATCGCAGCGGGTCCAAACAACCCGGTGGGTGTGGTCTGGATGGGGATCAACGTACCGCACTACGGGATCCACGGCACGCCTGATGCGGAGGAGATCGGCCATTCCCAATCTCACGGGTGCGTGCGATTGACCAACTGGGACGCCATCAGGGTCGCCGACCTGGTCAAAGATGGGACGCCGGTCGTGTTCGAGGAATGAGAAGGCAAAGCTCCGACTGCTGGGGGCTCCTCTTGGCCGCACCGGACTAGGCTTCTCGACGTGATTGCTACTGCGCGCGTTTCACCGCGGCGACCAGACCAAGATACGGATTCACGGCCTTCCCCTTCCACCAAAGCTTTTGAGGCGACAACTCGAAGATCGCAAAATGCAAGTGTGGTGTGCCGAAATCGGCATTCCCCGTCGATCCCACGAAGCCGATGACGTCCCCACGCTCGACCCGCACTCCCTCCTGCAGCCCTTTTGCGTATCCCTCCAGGTGCGCGTAGTAGTAGCAATACACTTCCGTCTCATCGAACTGGTAGATCGTGTTGCCGCCTGGTTTGCTGAGGAACAATTTGCGGATGGTCCCGGATACCACCGCATGCACGGGCGTCCCTCTCGGCTCCAGAATGTCGATTGCCTCATGCAGATGTCCGTGGTGAACTTCTGCGAACGAGTCGTGCAGGTTGGCCAGGGCCAGTCCGTTAATCGGCGGAGCCATTTCGAGCATGGACGAGGGAGCGCCAGCGACAAGAAACAGGGGGAAGAGCATAGCGATGGAAATCCAGAGCTTCAAGTTATTCCTCCTGAACGCGTGCCGGATATGCCTTGGATCGGGGGGATTCAGCGTGCTCTTTCGAGAGGCCGGCTCGAGGCTAAAGTCGGCGGAACAGTCCGAGCCTGCTTCTTTGCCGGCTTTCGGAGTGTCCGGCCGGATCGCCTTGAACCATCGGCCCACGCGATGCCTGCCGAGGGTTTATCTTGAGTCGCGTCGTAGCCTGTATGCTCGCGACTCTCTGGTCTGACTCCGAGTTTGCTGGCCGTCTGCACATCAAGCTGTCCTGTGACCGGCAAATTCTCAGCCTTCTGAAGTTCACGGATGCTCGCACGGGTCCGCAGACCGAATACGCCATCGATCTTCCCGCGGTAGTGTCCTTCGTCCTGAAGCGTCTGCTGCATCCCCTGAACATCGTTCGAGGGCGTTTCCTCCGGCACTTCGCTGCTGCGATCGATCCCCGAATCAACCGGCGTAGGGGGTGGTCCCGAGATCCACGGTGTCATCAAGAGGAAGACAATCCCAGAGCAAGCAATTTTGCTGGCGAACAACATTACTTTTCCCCGATTTTGTAAGCAGGCGATCGAATGTGGCTCGGATGTCGAGCCCTCAGCCCGCAGTGTCCCTGCACCGTCGAGGGTCACTCTTGGCATCTGGCTCGAACCAGTTCCAGGGGGGAGGTCAGGCCGTCTGGTTCGGCGGCAGACCTGGCCCTCCTGAGACATCATTAAGATTCGCTCATCTCCTCTGCGAATACTGTGCTGAATGGCTCAGAAAGATCGGATTTGTTCGCTGCTCAGGCAGTTCGCGCGAGGGCGCGCAGCGTTCGGCTATTGGCGGGTGAGAATGTCACGGGCAAGCTGGTGTCCGTCGCTCGCCCGCGGTTGCGTGCGGGAAACTAGCTACTCGGCGGCCGCTGTGTTCTTGGGCGAGTCGGCGCGCCAAACGTAAAGGAATTTCTCGTCGCTCGACGTGACCACTGCAATGTTTTTCTCGCGCGTTACGCGGTTCAAAGCAGAGCGAAGATTCTGCATCTTCTCTCCGTTCAGACTGCTCAACGGAATCTTGACCGCTTGCTGGGCGCTCAGCTTGGAGAGATCACCCAGAATGTCTGTTACCGCCTTCCGATGTTTTCCTTTACGACCCAGCGGAACATCGGACCGATTCACCGCTGCATAGTGAGTATCGTTTCCATTTCCGTTCCGTGTCATCGCACCCCCCTGTGTACGCTACCGTACCGTAGGCATGAAATCGTACCGCAAGGAATCGTATCCTGCAACTAAAAATCTATGCGATACCTGACCAGCGCAGCAGAACCTCTCTCGGCATAGCGCTAACCTTAATATTGTCAAGGATATGCTGAACCTGCGTTAAACCAAGACCTACTAAGACTTCACCCGTACGAGCGGAAAGGCGCTACCGTTAGTGTCACCCGTGGGAGCCCGACGCGCTACGAGAGAAGCGCGACAAGACTTCCCAATTACCCAGGGACTTCTAAGA
>JBEKWZ010000189.1:0-6392 GCA_049512555.1 Candidatus Sulfotelmatobacter sp.
TTCCCTGCTGGCCAGCGAATGCAGCAGGTCGAGCTTGCGTTCCTTATCGAGATCGCTGGCCAGGATGAGCCTGCGAGTCTCGCCGAGTTCAGCCACCCACGCGGCGTATCCGGGGCCAAATTGTTTTTCGAGCTGCTGTCGAAGTTTCTGGGCCAGCGACGGACTCTGCCCGGCGGTAGAAACCGCAATCTGCAGATCACCGCGGCGCACTACCGCGGGATAGAAGAAATCGCAGAGGTCGGGAACATCGACCACATTGCAGAGCACGTGCCGTCTCTGCGCTTCGTGATAGGCGCGCTCGTTCAAGCTGCGCGAATTCGTGGCCACGATTGCGAGGAACGCGCTGTCCAGGTCGTCGGCAACGAAGGGCCGCAATTCGAGGTCGATCTTTCCCGCACGGGCCCATTCACGGACGGTGGGACTGGCATCGAGCGCAACCACGCGCACGTGCGCACCGGTTTCAAGCAGGCCACCGATTTTCGGTTCGCCGACCTTGCCGGCGCCCACCACCAGGCATTGCCGGCCTTCCAGCTTCAGAAACATGGGGAACAAGTTAGTCACCGATCCCTCCCGATGCTGCCAGGCTTGATTCCGTCAAACCCCGGGCCGGGTCCGGCAAGTCGCGAGCTACCGCGGCTACGACTTCTCCGGCAAGAAATTCACGCAGCTGGGTGTCGCTGTGGCGAACAAAAAACCGACGCAGATTTTCGCCCGGCTCGCGCTGCGCCAAATAGACGCCCAGCAAGCGCTCGAGAGCAGCGGGAACTTCGGTCGCGGCGCAGCGATATCCGACTGGGCGAGCCGTAGCCTGGTGCAGCCCGAGGGCGCCGCCCACGCAGAAGTAGTAGGCGTCGACCATGCGGTCGTGGACTTTGATTTTCTTACCCTCAATGCCGATGTCAGCGATCCAATGCTGGCCGCAACTGTTTGGGCATCCAGTAACATGCAGCTTCAAATGCTGATCGAAACCGGGTAGACGCTCTTCCAATTCTTCGACCAGCCAGCGCGAGAAGCTCTTGGTTTCGGTGATGGCGAGCTTGCAGAATTCCGTTCCGCTGCACGCCACGGTGCCGCGCCAGAAGGACGAACCGCCGACCTTTAGTCCGATTGCGTCGAATTCTTTAGCCAGCGGTTCGGCGTTGAGAGTGGGCACGTTCACGACCAGAAGGTTCTGCATGTTGGTCGCGCGCAGTTCACCTCCGGCGTATTGTTCGGCTAAGTCAGCGGCTGCCTGCATCTGCTCGGCGGTGATGCGTCCGCGGAGCGCCACCGCTCCTACATAAGAAAGTCCAGGCTGCTTCTGCGCGTGAATTCCGACGTGGTCGCGATATACGTCGTCGGGCGGATGCTCTTCGACCGCAGGATCGAGTTGGAATCCGATCCGCTCTTGCAGTTCGCCGAGAAAACGGTCGGCAGTCCAGCCGTGGCGCAGGAAGAGAAATTTCAGACGAGCGCGCTCACGGTGCTCGCGCAGAACATCAGAATCGCGGAACAGTTCGGCGATGCCTTTGATCACCGGCAGAACCTGGTTCCAGCGAACGAATGCATTCAGACGGGCGCCGAGATAAGGCTCGGTCGAAAGGCCGCCGGCGACTCGCAGGGAGAAGCCGACTTCCGGCTTTCCGCCAACGACGCGCGTAATCGCGGTTAGGCCTACGTCATTAATCTCGGGATAGGGGCACCAGACGCGGCAGCCGGTGATTGAAATCTTGAACTTGCGCGGCAGGTTGTAAAACTTAGAATTTCCCGCGAGCAACTGCGAGGCTTGCAACACCAGCGGCGATGCGTCCACGATTTCGTCTGCGTCTACACCGGCGACGGGGCATCCCGTCACATTGCGCACGACGTCGCCGCAGGCGCCGGTGGTGTTGAGCCCGACTTGCCAGAGGCCGTCGAGCACTTCGGGCAACGATTCGATAGTGACCCAGTGCAGTTGAATATTCTGACGAACGGTGAGATCGGCAATTCCGTTGGCGTGTTGGCGAGTGAGGTCGGCGATGGCGCGAAGCTGGCGAGAAGTCATCATGCCGTTGGGAATGCGGATGCGCACCATGAAGCGCTGCAGCGCGCGACCTACGCCGCCCTGACCGCCGGTGACGCCGGCTCCGTCGCCCTGGGTGTAAACGCCCCACCAGCGGAAGTAGGTGCCAATCCATTCGGGCGGGATGGACTCGAATCCCTCGCGCGCGAAGCGCCGGATTTCCTCCAGGCCCTCCCACGGATTCATGGCGCGCTTCAGTCGTTCGACGCGCTGGGCTGTCGTCTCTTTCGCTGGGTTCGGCATAGTTATAGTTAAGATCTGAAACGTTGTTGGCCAAAAATAAAAACCCACCGCCAGGTTCGTCTGGCGATGGGTTATGAGTGCCTGTGTTAAGAAAGAATTCTTAGGTCAGGAGCCTCCCCGCGCCAGCGCACACGCATGCACAACAACAACAAGTGCAGCAGCACATGGAGCGAAGATTGCGGCTTTCTGACATTCGAGTCTGAATTGTAAGTTGGACGGCCCGCGCCGTCAACAATCTTACGTAACGCCTTGGATTCATAATTCCGATGGAAGGAATCATAATTTTTGCACGCGGGCGCGCTAGGCATGGGCTGGCTGTAGAATCAACAACTTAGAAATCCGTAAAACGGTTGCGTGATAATCTTCCTGCTTGCTTACAAACACGCGGTCCGCAGTTTTCCGGACCTCGCCTGAAAGGTGCGTTCTCGATGAAACGTTCGTTCGTCTTCTTCTTTTTCTTTGCACTTGTGCTGCACGCGGCGCTTGTCGTTTCCCAGACTTCCAGCGCTACCGATCCTTATAAGTCGACGCTGGATCGGTTAGGAGCGCTCACTCGCCAGACCGAGACGGAATGGCGCTTCCATGATGATGTTCCACATCCGGAGGATGCGGGGCTGGATGACTCGGGTTGGAGCGTGTTTAAAGTCAAGAACGAATCAGGTCCAGGGGGGAAGAACGCGAACGAGGAGCATTGGTCGGGAACCCGCGTGTTCCGGCGCTGGATTCAGATTCCCGAGAAGATTAACGGTTACCCCACCCTAGGCTCGCGCGTGTCGATTGATCTGCGCTTTGGCAGTCCGGATAGCTTGCGGATCACTGTGTTCTCGAACGAGGCGATTCTCTATCGGGGCAGCGACGACGATATTCTGCCGATGCTTTTGACCGCAAGCGCGCAGCCCGGCCAGAAATTCCTGGTCGCGGCGAGGGTGGTCGGGGGAGACGCAGTGCAGTCCGAATTTTTTCACAGCGAACTCACGATCGAACCGCCGCACACGCGCCCTGATCCGGCGTTTCTACGCACTGAGATTCTGGCGGCTCGACCCATCATTGCGGCCTACGAGGAAGGTAAAAGTGTGCGTCAGCAGCAACTCGACGCTGCCGTGAAGGCTATTGATTTTTCTTCGCTCGACCACGGAGATCAAGCTGGGTTCGATGCGTCGCTGAAACAAGCACAGGCCAAACTCGAAGCACTGAAGCCGTGGCTGCAGCAGTTCAACATTCGCATCGTCGGGAATTCGCACATCGACATGGCGTGGCTGTGGCCGTGGACCGAGACCGTCGAAGTGGTGCGCAACACGTTCCAGAGCGTGCTCGATTTGATGCGCGAGTATCCGGACTTCAAGTTCACCATGTCGTCCGCGCGGACCTATGAATGGATGCAGGAGAAATATCCCGATCTTTTCAAGCAGATTGAGCAGCGCGTAAAAGAAGGCCGGTGGGAGGTCATCGGCGGCATGTGGGTCGAGCCGGATTTGAATATGCCCGACGGAGAGTCGTTGGTCCGGCAGATTCTGGTGGGCAAGCGCTATTTTCAAAAGAATTTCGGCGTCGACGTGAAGATCGGATGGAATCCGGATTCGTTTGGATACAACTATCAACTGCCGCAAATCTACAAGAAGTCCGGCATGGATTATTTCGTCACCCAGAAGCTGCTGTGGGCGCACGAATTTACTGTATTCCCGTACAAGCTGTTCTGGTGGCAGGCACCCGACGGCAGCCGGCTGTTGACTTATTTTCCGCACGACTACGCGGGCGGCATTGACGCCGAGCCTCTTGGGACTGACGTGTCAATTTGGATGCCCTCGATTTACGGCAAGGCCGTCCCCGACAAACCGGAGATGATGCACCTCTACGGCGTGGGAGATCACGGCGGCGGGCCGACGCGCATCATGCTCGACAATGCCGACCAGCTGCGGGCGCCGGATGCGGTGTTTCCGAAACTCGAGTTCAGTTTTGCCCGTGACTTCTTCAGCGATCTGGAAAAGAAACTCCCCAGCATGCAGGTCCCAACCTGGGATGGGGAACTCTATTTCGCGTATCACCGCGGTGTCTTCACCACGCAGGCCGAAACCAAACGCAGGATCCGGCGCGCTGAGGAAACGGTGCTCAACGCCGAGAAGTTCGCGTCGCTGGCTTCGCTCTACGGCCGGCCTTACCCGCAGGATGGAATGGAACTGACCTGGAAGAATCTGCTGTTCGATCACTTCCACGACATCATGCCGGGCTCCGGGATCGCGGTGAATTATCTCGACGCCAAGCGCAACCTGGAAGATGTGGATCGCGCCGCAAACGATGTAACCATGGGTTCGCTGCGTGAGATTGCCGCACATGTCAACACGCAAGGCGGGAACATTCAAAGCGAGGTCCCGGTACTGATTTTCAATTCGCTCTCCTGGCCGCGGACCGAAGTGACTGAAGTTGAGGCCCAACTGCCCTCGCCGGCAAATCAGATCGAGGTGGTAGACTCGACCGGGAAGCTGGTGCCATCGCAATTGCTTTCCGTCGACCGCGAGACGCACCGTGTACGGTTGTTGTTGTTGGCCAACACGCCGTCGCTCGGCTACCGCACCTATTTCGTGCGACCTGCCCTGAGCGCCCAAGCAACTCCCACTTTCCTGATCGCTTCTGCGAATAGCCTCGAAAACGAATTCATTCGGGTGAAGATCGATCCGCAAACGGGATGCATGACCAGCCTGTTCGACAAGCGAAGCGGAACGGAAGCGCTGGCGCCCGCGGAAACCGACACGGGCGGACCGAAGACTTCAGCCTGCGGAAACCTGCTGCAGACCTTCGTCGACAAGCCTAAGCAGTGGGACGCGTGGAACATTGACGCGGATTTCGAGAAGCAACATTGGGATCTGGACAAAGCAGATGAAGTGAAGCTGATCGAGAGCGGACCGCTGCGGGCGGTCATTCAGATCAAGAATCATTTCCAGAACTCAACTTTTGTGCGCGACATTATCATGTACGCGGGTGTGCCTCGGGTCGATGTGAAGATGCAGGCCGAATGGCACGAGAAACACATTCTCCTGAAGGTTGCGTTCCCGCTCAGCGCTCACAGCGATAAAGCGGCGTTTGAAATTCCATTCGGTTCGGTAGAGCGCCCGACCACACGAAATACTCCAGCGGAGCAAGCGCAGTTTGAAGTTCCGGCGCAGCGCTGGGCTGATATTTCAGACTCGAAGCACGGGCTTAGTCTGCTGAATGATTGCAAGTACGGATACGATGCCAAAGGGAATGTACTGCGGCTGTCACTGCTGCGGTCTCCGGAATGGCCCGACCCTCACGCCGACGAAGGCCATCACGAGTTCACCTACTCGTTGTATCCGCACGGTGGAGGCTGGAAGGATGCACTTACCATTCGTCGCGGATATGAACTGAATTACAAGTTGATTTCGCTGCCGTTCGGAAAACATCAGGGCGCGCTCGCCCCCGATCATTCTTTTCTGCAAGCGCAACCGGACAACGTCATCGTGACCGCGCTGAAGAAAGCCGAGGACGAGAACGCGCTGGTTCTTCGCTACTACGAATGGGCCGGCAAGGAGGGTGACGTTACACTTCAACTTCCGCCGGGCGCGGATTCGGCGGCCGAAACCGATCTCATGGAAAAAGCGACGGGCAGCATTCCGATTCGCGATGGCGGAGTCACGTTGCATACCAAGCCATACGAGATCAAGACGATCAAAGTGCAGTTCTCTTCCCTGCCACAACTGGCGGCGGCTAAGCCATGAGTGACAGCTCGAAATCCGGCAGTCCTATTCTCGGCGTCGATATCGGCGGCACGAAAGTCGCGGTCGGACTGGTCGACCGTGAAGGCAAACTACTCACGCAAGGCCGTAAGCCGATGGTGGCCAATGGCACGGCTGAAGCGGGTTTGCAAGCGGTCGCCGCGGCGATTGATTCCATGGCCGCCGCAGCCGCGCCGTACGGTGGAGTTCACAGCATCGGCATCTGCGCCCCCGGGCCGCTCGACCCGAAGACCGGCCTAGTTCTCAATCCTCCGAACCTTCCCTGCTGGCGAAAATTTCCCCTGGCCGAGAAAATTGTTGAGCTGTATCACGTTTCCGTTAAGGTGGATAACGACGCCAACGCCGCGGCTCTGGCCGAA
>JBEKWZ010000190.1:0-6373 GCA_049512555.1 Candidatus Sulfotelmatobacter sp.
CCGACCAGATGATGGAAGAATTCAAGACACTGGTCACCGAGGTTCTCACCCCGCACGCCACCGCCATCCTGCTCGACCCTGAGTGGGGACTGCCCGCCTCGAAGCATCGCGCCAAGAACGCCGGCCTGCTGCTCGCCTACGAAAAGACTGGTTATGATAAGACCGGCCCCGGCCGCTTGCCCGACCTGCTCGATGTGTGGTCCGCGCGCCGCCTGAAAGAAGCTGGCGCCGACTGCGTCAAGATTCTGCTCTATTACACGCCCGATGATCCCAAACACGTCAACGAAATCAAGCATGCCTGGGTCGAGCGCATCGGCGACGAATGCCGCGCCAACGACATCCCCTACTTCCTCGAGTTCGTCGGCTACCAGGAAGGCGCCGACGAGAAGGGCCTAGAGTACGCCAAAAAGAAACCGCACATCGTCACCGAGAGCATGCGCGAGTTCAGCAAAGACCGTTACGGCGTTGACGTGCTCAAGGTCGAAGTGCCGGTCAACATGAAATTCGTCGAAGGCACCAAGTCGTTTGGCGGGCAGAAGGCCTACAGCAAGAAAGAAGCCATCGACCTGTTCCACCAGGCCGCTAACGTTGCCACCAAGCCGTTCATTTATTTGTCGGCCGGCGTCAGCAACGCGGAGTTCAGCGAGACCCTCGAACTCGCCGGCGAGTCCGGCGTGAAGTTCAATGGCGTGCTCTGCGGACGCGCTACCTGGAAAGACGGCATCCCCGTCTACGCCAAGCACGGCGCAGCCGCCTTCCGCAAATGGCTCGAAACCGAAGGCGTAAAGAACATCCACAACGTCAACGACAAACTGAAAGCTGCGACGAGTTGGCACTCAATCTACGGCGTGGAATTAGTTCACGCGTAAGCATCAAGGATTGTGTGGGCGCGGGCGACTCGCCCGCGCCTCTTCTTTATTGCTCTCCCAAGTTCAGCGAGTTCAAGTCTCTTGAAACCGAAAATCCTTCTCTCCTGGAGCAGCGGCAAAGACAGTGCCTGGACCCTCCACGTTCTCCGTCAGCGTGGCGAAGTCGAAGTCGTCGGTCTGCTCACCACGATCAACACCCACTTCCAGCGCGTCGCCATGCACGGCACTCGCCATGCGCTGCTGAAAGCGCAAGCCGAGGCCGCCCGCATGCCGCTCTGGGAAGTTCCCCTGCCCTGGCCCTGCAGCAACGAAGTCTACGAACAGGCGATGTCCGCCGCCTGCGCCTCGGCGGTTCGGCAAGGCATCTCCGCCATCGCCTTCGGCGACCTCTTCCTCGAAGATGTCCGCCGCTACCGCGAAGACCGCCTCCGCGGCACCGGACTCGACCCCATGTTCCCGCTCTGGGGACGCAACACGCGCGAACTGATTTCGGAAATGCTGGCTGGCGGTCTGCGTGCGCGGATCATATGCGTTGATCCCTCAAAGCTGCCCGGTGAGTTCGCCGGCCGCGATCTCGATGAGAATCTATTGCACTGTCTGCCCGCCGGAGTAGACCCCTGCGCCGAGAACGGTGAGTTTCACACCTTCGCCTACGCCGGGCCAATGTTTGATCAACCGATTCCGATCAAGGACGGCGAAGTCGTATCGCGTGAAGGCTTCCTGTACGCGGATGTCCTGCCAGAATCCGGGATGGCCGTGTCTCGACCGTGATACTCGCAACACAGAATCAAACTTGCCTCAGATGCCCCTGAAATAAGGGTGCCCCATTTCTCGCGCGCTTCTTGCGCGAGAAATGGGGATTTTGATTTTCGAATCCGAAAAAGCGATTCCCAACTCCCGCTAAAATACCTCCATGTCTACCGTCCTCATCACCGGTGCCTCCGGCGGCATCGGATACGAACTCGCCAAGCTCTTCGCCCGCGATCACCACAACCTGGTGCTGGTCGCCCGCAGCGCCGACAAACTCGCTCAGGTCGCGACTGAACTGCAAGCTCATGGCGTCACCGCCAAGACCATCGCCCTCGATCTGGCCGCGCCGCCCGCGCCAAAGTTTCTCTTCGACCAACTCCAGCGCGAGGGCATCGTGATCGACATCCTTATCAACAATGCCGGCTTCGGTGTCTTCGGCGAATTCGCACAAATGCCGGAAGAAGAAATCCTTGGCCAACTCGATCTCAACATTCGAGCCCTCACCGAACTTACGCGACTCTTTCTGCCCGCGATGGTGCGGCGCCGTAACGGCCGCATTATGAACGTCGCTTCCACCGCCGCCTTCCAACCCGGCCCGCTGATGGCCGTCTACTACGCGACGAAGGCGTACGTGCTTTCTTTCTCCGAAGCCATCGCCAACGAACTCCGCCCCTCCGGCGTCAGCGTGACTTGTTTCTGTCCCGGCGCAACGCACACCGATTTCGCCCAGCGTGCAGGCTTGGAAAATTCCCGCCTCTTCAAACAACTCGGCGCCATGTCAGCCGAGAAAGTCGCGCTCGACGGCTACCGCGCCGTCATGGAGGGCCGCACCCTGGCCATCTCCGGCGTGCATAACTGGGTGGTCGCGCAATCCAGTCGCTTCGCTCCCCGCAAGATGGTTACCGCCGTGTCGCGCTGGGTCGCGGAAAAGGTCTCGTAGAGACGTTGCTTGCAACGTCTCTGACCGCGGTGCCCGGAAACCATGTTGTTGCCGAAGCTGCCGGCGGAGACGTAGCGAGCTACGTCTCTACGACCGGTTCCCAGCGATGCGAAATGCATCAAACCCCGCGCCCCGCCAGCCCTTTACAAATCCCGACCGACTCTTTGCAAACCTTTACCAGTAATCGCGCTACCTTTGTAAGGGGCGAGGGTCTAAGCCATTGGGAGCAGAATTCCTCTCCCTCAGTCTGAAAAACACAAGTCCGAAAAGCAGTCCGCACGAATCGAGAGCATCCGCACAAGGGGAGCTTTCGACAGGAGGTAGCAAATGGCGAACACCCGCAGCAAGTCCGTTTCGACCATGAATGCCTTTCTGAATCTGGCCGGGACCCACGCCAAACCAACGCTCGCTGTAATCACAACCTTACTTCTTGCTGCCAGTTGCCTGGCGCAAGACAACTCTCAACCTCAACCACCCGCAGCGCCCGACGCGCAAACCATGCAAGCCTCGGCCGTCCCTCCGGCGGCCATTGAGGTAATTCCCGCCGGAACCAGGATCGCTCTCGTTCTCACCCATCCGATCCAGAGCCGCTACATCCACCACGGGGACGAGATCTATGCCCAGATCATTTCTCCGGTAAACGAAGGCAACGAGATGCAAATTCCGCCGGGCACGTTTGTGACTGGTAAGGTCGACAAGCTCGAACTAAGGTCCATGGGGCGCGCCGAGCTTCATCTGCAATCCATGTCGATTACTTTTGCGGACGGCTATGTTGCTCCCATGTCCGGGCCGGTAACGCTGGTAGGCAACGAGGGCTACGCTCTGAAAGACCCGGGCCAACGCGGAATGGTAGGCCTCTTCGTACTGCCGGCAGCCGGAGCTGGATTGGGCGCGCTCATCGGCCACTCGGTCGGAAAGCCGCAATCCTCCGTCACCTCCAACTTTCCTCCGGGATGCACTGGACCACCGCCTTACTGCACTCCAGAAACCACGCCCGTCTTCGGCACTCAAGGTAGAGACACGGCCATGGGAGCCGGCATCGGCATCGCGATCGGAGCCGTGGCGTCCTTCGCGATGCTGGCCAGTTCGCACCATTTCTTTCTCGACGCAGGCGCACCCCTCGACATGGTGCTCACCCAGCCTTTAAGGCTGGAGCAGACCCGAGTCTCCGACGCAATCCAGAAATTCGGCCAGCAGCCGGTGTCGATCCAGCCCGTCGAGCCGCGGCCAGTGTTTGTCCCCCCGCCGGACACCGGCCCTCCGCCAGGCATGCCCGGTGGACCGCCCATGTTTATTCCCGGAGCGCCCGGCCCCGGCGGTATCCCCGGACCGCCGATCATCATTCCCGGCACGCCCCCCAGCGCACCGTAACGGCGATAAAGCGCCAAATGTCATTCTGAGTGGAGTGGCCTGCCTCGCAAGACGAGGCAGCCACTCAGTCGAAGGATCCCTGCCAGGCTTGCCCCCGTCGAAGCCAGGACCGGTTCGCAGAGAGACGCTTCGACTGCGTTGCCTTTCGCTTTGCGAACCGCAACTTCGCTCAAGATGACATATTCAAGGTGACTTGGCTCAAGGTTCAGATGGCTCAAGATCACCGATCGGGCGGGATTACACGGTACAATGAACGCAGAGTCCAACTGGGGGAATCACTGACATGCCGATGTATCCGGAAATTATGGTTATACCGATGCGCGAGGAACTGACGCGTCTCGGAATTGAAGAACTGCGTACGCCCGAAGAAGTGGACCAGGCGCTCAAGAACCGCGCCGGCACGACCATGGTGGTCGTGAACTCGATCTGCGGATGCGCGGCTGGGCGCATGCGTCCTGCGGTTCGCATAGCGATGCAGAATTCTGTTCGGCCCGACCATGCCTACTCTGTTTTTGCGGGGCAGGAAAAAGAAGCGACCGAGCGCGCCCGCAGTTATTTCACAGGTCAGCCCCCGTCTTCGCCGTCCATTGGCATTTTGCGCGATGGGCAACTTGTTTATCTCATGCCGCGCCGCGACATCGAATCGCGCGAAGCCCCGGCGATTGCGGCCGATCTGAAGGCTGCGTTTGACAAGCTTTGCGGGAAGCCCGCCGCAGTCTAGCCTTCCTTCGTTTTTTGTGCTTTCGGAATAACAGCTACCGTCAGCGATAACCTGCTACGGTTTCTTTTTCGGGGTGGCCATAAACGCTTTTACCACGATCGCGTTCGGCTGCATACCTACGGGAATCAGCGTCAGTAGCGAATACTCCGTCGGTTCCAACTTGCGCGCCCGGCGTTTCTGGATCACGGTTACGTCGCCCGACTGCGTGTCTAGGACCAGCAGATAATTTTGATCGGGCGTGAGCGCGAGGCCATCTGGACGGATTCCGACGGTCAGCGCGGGCAAGCGGCGGCCCAGGTCAATGTCATAGATGGCGACGCTGTTCGAGCCGAAGTTGGTGACGTAGAGCCGCGAGTTGTCGAGTGTGACCGCGCCATGCGAGGGATGCTGGCCGATTTCAAGGCTGCTGCCGACTTCATCGTTGCCGGTCTCGATGATCGAAATACTGTCGGAGTCGAAATTGCATACGATCATTTCACCGCCGTCGGGCTTGAGGGTGAGGCTGACTGGGGTGCGGCCGACGTCGAGCAGAGCCAGCAGGCGGTCTTCTTTGTGGGTCGCGTTCTGCGCCTCACCGTGAACTTCAGTTTTCAACTGAATCGAGGCAACCTGCGACGATCCGGAGCAGGCGACGAAGGCTTTGCTGGAGTCGGGCAGGATGGCAATCTCCTCTGGTTGCTGGCAGACCGGAATCGTGGAGCGCACGCGCAGCAGCTTCGCGTCGATCACGGTCACGGTGTTGTCGCCGCGATTGCTGACCACGACCGTTGAGCCATCGGGCGAAACCCGCGCCAGGCCCGGCGCAGCGCCCGCTCGCAGGTTGCCGATCACCATGCGCTTCTCAAGATCGATCACGCTGACGTTCGCCGAGCCGGAGTTGGCTACGTAGGCGCGCCGACCGTCCTCGGCCACGTCGATGAAGTACGGACGGCCGTGGACACCGATGGTGGCCACGACCGTGTTGGTCTCGGCGTCGATCACGCTGACGTTGTTCGATCCGGTGTTGACCACGTAAATCTCATTCTTCTTGCTGTTGGCCGCGACGCCAGTGGGCTCGCTGCCCACGGGGATGGTTTTGGCCAGCGCGAAAGTGCGCAAATCGATCACGCTGACCGTGTTGCTCTTGCCATTGGTGACGTAGGCGTACTCGCGGTAGAGCGGCCCGTAGTCGGGCAGCGCCTGCTCGCGGAAATACCACCAGCCGAGTCCGCCAAGAATTGGAATCAGAACAGCGATGAAGAGAAGTTTTCGCAAGATATGATGTTCGATCGAAGAACGAAGCTTATCAAAGCCCCGCCGGTGCGTGTTGGTTGTATTGCTATGGGGCGGCAGCGGTTGCGGAGGCGCCGGATTCCAGGACCTCTGCCTTTATGAGTTCGGGGGATAAGCGAAATTCGAATCTAATGCGAACCCGGTCCTCGACCGGCTGGCCGTTCTGGCGTGCCGGTTCGAATCGCCACTTTCGGATTGCTTGAGAAGCGGCGGCGCCCAGGGCCAGGCTGCCTTCTACCGCCGCGACGCTCTCCACGGCGCCGTCGGGAGCGATCTGCGCGACCAATCGGACAACGCCTTCGTCCATGTCGGCGCGCGCGTGCTTCGGATATCTGGGAAGGTTGGCGTCCACGACGCGTTGCGGGATCGTCGCGTGTACGACGGGGACAACGTCGGCGACGCTGCCGGCCGGCCTAGTCATGGTCGAGGTCCCGGCTTTATCCAGGTCGG
>JBEKWZ010000191.1:0-6370 GCA_049512555.1 Candidatus Sulfotelmatobacter sp.
AGCCCTCCCCCAAGTGCTGCTCAAGAACGAGCATAGATGCAGAGCCATCATCGCGTAAATGGCACTGGCGGGCTATGCTCGATTCGCGAAGCTCTGACTGACGCGGACGTTCACAACAAGGAAGCCGCACTACGTCTCGGTGTACCAAGCTAGAGCGAGTTGCGGCCTTCCGCTCGCAATGATCCGATCCTTCGCTTGGTAGAGTGGCGATTCCTGGCCAAGTTCGAAATCTCGATCCAGCTTGATTGCCAGAGCGAAATATCCAGTCCCTTTCGGCTCTACTCTAACAACCTGGCCGCGACCGCTCAGGAACGTGCCAGGTCGGGAGCGTACAATTCCGACCGCCATCTCTACGGAAGAACCCTCGGGAATCAGAAAAGCGCTGGAGAGCAAAATGCCATTACGACTGATGTTCTCTGACTGACCATACAGTTCCTTGTTGGCAAGCTTGAGTAAGACGGGAAGTTGCAACTGGTGGCGAATACTGCTTCGTTGTGGACGTTGGGGAGAATCCAATGTGGTCATGGCTGTTTGGAAAGAGTACGCCGAGGGCCATGTTCTCAGGGAGGTAACCATGGTTCATCGGGATCTGGAAAAAAGGACGTTGCAGGGACAGTAATCCGGTCGCTAGATTCTTGGTGTCTGCGACGCTGCCGAGCGAGATTATTTCCGATCCTAATTGCGAGGTTGAGTTGATTGATCAGGCCGAAATCGCTTTAGGGCGCTCTCATCTCTTGGCTGTCGTTTTTTCGGTTCCGGCCATACAAATTTACTCTTGCATGCAGTTCGGACAGCACTCTTTGCGTCTCTATCAATGCTGCACTGTCCTTTTCGCTGTCTTTCGCTCGTTCATCACCGATCATCCGATTCGCAGCGCGCAACTGATGTAGCATCATTTCATTAGCCTTGGCATCCATCTCCTCACGCTTTTCAACGGCACTCCACCACAAACCTAAGTTTCGGACGGCAATGACCAGAAGATCGACGTCGCCTGCATCATGACGAAACATTTGCAAACACGTTTGCCAGACAGCTAATCGATCACCCGGCGACTTGATGTGCTGATCGAGGATATTCACATATGCTCGCCATAAACTCTGTCTCCATTGGCGGGCCTCTCTCTCTCTTCCCCTAGCGTCTTGATGTTCAAGAGCTGCATGAGCTTCTTCAGCACCAGTTTGACAATGCCGAGCAGCCCGGTCGAGGTTATTGCTCTTGAGAGCTATGTCTGCCAGTTCTGCGTATGCAGTTGCTCTTGCTGTTATGAATTGTCCCCCCCTAGCCCCTTTTGTGATTTCCAATAGTCCCACCCAGTCCTTGCGTTGCTTCTTAGCTTCCATCCAGAGGGTAATCAGCTCTGGTCGCGAACACCCCAATTTGCTAGCGCTATGGAGTGCTGCTTCGGCCTTCTGCGGATCAGGCACCGGTAATCTGAGATATGCGCGTCCCAGCAGGCACTTTACATCCGCATGGTCGGCATAGCGCTGATCCGCGAGTTGTGCAACCTCTAAGGCTTGTTGATATTGCCCACTCTTCCATAGCGCCATGACACGAGTAGTAAGATGACCCACTCCTGAGCTTGCGGCAGGGGTCTTATGCCGAACTTTTTCGCACTCCCGCTCAATGCTTTTCGGATCGTGAATGCGGCCTTTGACGATGTCCGCCAGTAAACGAATACTCGATGGCAACCGCAAACCAGCGCCGCCCGGAAGGTCACTACCGCTCACAACTAGATGG
Source organism: Candidatus Sulfotelmatobacter sp. (assembly GCA_049512555.1). Classification (GTDB taxonomy): domain Bacteria; phylum Acidobacteriota; class Terriglobia; order Terriglobales; family Acidobacteriaceae; genus Sulfotelmatobacter. The sequence goes on from JBEKWZ010000191.1 coordinate 1,738, forward strand.
TAGTTGCGAAGCGCACCAATATCATCGTTGATCAATACCTCATTACTCTGCAAGATTTGCTGCAGCTCTAACGCAGAGGTATCACCAAGAATGCAGGCCGCGTATAAAGTGCGTAACTGAGAGCCGGTAAGATGTTCAAGCTCCCTTTCAAAGGCAAACCGGCGAACGCTCTCCCCGTCTGCCCCCTTCCAACGCGATAAGGATTGATCCAAGGTTGAACCGCGCGAAACGAGCCGTAAGATGGACGCAGCAAACGTTGGCGAACCGTCTGTGACCTCGTGAAATCGCTTAACGATCGGGGCGTTAGGCTTATGCTGCCATGCCATGCCATGTGAATCCGCAGTCATTTGCACATACTCGGCAAAGTCGTCGAGGTTCAAGCCGCGAACTCTCACAAGTTGACTCGGCGCGGCGCCTAGATCAAGTCTGGCGGTCAGAAGTGCGCGGGACGGCATCGTCGTGCCTCCCAATGTTTGATCGACTATTCGGATCATAGAGTGGAAGGCATCGTGCTGATGTTCAGGCGCAAGACTGTCGATATCATCAACCACGATTAGGCAAGGGAACATCTTTAATGCTTGAACAACCTCCTGAATTAAGTCGTCTCGGCTCCACTCAGGGTTCAATGTTTTATCAGGATAGCCAAGTTCTCTCAAAATCGATTGCAGCAGTGTGCACGTATCGGTAAAGTCGAGCCGCGATGTCGACTGATATTTGCCCAGGATTGCCGTAAATAGTTGCTGCTTAGCGCTGAGCCAGATGACCCTCTCTAACCCGGCGGGTGGAGTCGCAACAACATCTTCGACAAACTCTCGCGCAATCGTGGTTTTGCCGACTCCACCTATGCCAGACAACAACTTGACGGGACTGAATGGATCGCACATCCATTTCCAGAGTGACTGCAAGTATTCTTCTCTACCGACAAACTTAATAAAGCCCGGATCGCGAGGTCCGAGATTGTTGTCTAGTGCGATTCGCGATCGGATCGTGCCGGGGTCGATAATATGTCTGCGGTCGGGACTACACAGAAAGCTATAGTCTTCTGACGCCTCCGCCGGGCGCGAACTGTCACCCTGCCGTAAATAAATTTGGCCCTTCCGATAAGCTATCTTTCCATTCGCAGACGCTGGTGCATCTTGTCGAAACTGAGCTGCGTCTACTGCATCCGGCCTACGAGGGATCAGCAAAAGACCAATATCAACTTTCTCTCCATTTGCCAATATGGAATGCATCTTAATAGTGGCAGTCGATTTCACGCTTTGTTGCCCCCAAGATTTTTTTCGACAGATCACTACAATCGAATTGCGCAGGAAAACCAACTACCTTTCGTGTCTTATCGTTGATTCCGACAACGAGATAGCCCCCGTACGAGTTGTAAAACGCGACAACATCTTTGATGATTTCTGCAGCGGCTGCCGCATAAATCTGTTTTTCGGATTCCGATGGTTTATGATCTACTTGAAGAATAGGAAGCTCAAGCTTGTAATCCCAGAGCGATTTTTCATACGCATGGGGAGCTCCAGTGGGTAAAAGGTCATCGAGAACCTCAGGTCCGATACTCCCGGCCTGTATGAAGCCCGATAAACGTCGGTTTCGCTGAAATACGCTCTCGTGAGCTAAGCTACTCATTGAACAGGTTATCCTTTACGCTTGCGTAAATATAACCCGGAACCTGACTGACTACAAACCACCAGAAAGAGTAGCCGTGCGACAACTCTTGTCCTTTGACTGTCACTCTTCCCGAAACCGCTGCATACGGATCTGCCTACGTTCTTCTCGTGTCTGATCTTCGCCCGCCGTATCCGTTGTGCGGCTGTCATTTTCCTGCGGCTTGCTGCTGAGACTGTTCGCTTAGGCGTCTCTGCCTTCTGCTTTGCCCATCGCGCTTTCTGCGCCAGGCTGATTCTCCGGCGAGCAGCGGCGGACATGATGTGCTGGCGTGACGAGCCGTTCGAGCCGATGCTTCTCAGAGCTGCGAGTGCAGTGTCGATACGTTCGACCACTCCTAGTGCGCGCTCGCGTTCCTTGTTAAATCATCACTCGCAATACAGCGCTATGCCTTCACGCATGCGATAACAGAGCGTGACCGAACTTATTTCTTAGTCGGTGCAAAACCACCAGTCAACGAACCCGGCTGTGGAGAGGGATCGCCCACCGCCTGCTCCTCAGCAGCGCCAAAAAGCTCCGGGTGTAAGTAATGGCCCTGCTCCGCGGGTGATTTCATCTCCTCTGTCGGGACACGATGCGCGTTAGCATAGGCATCGTGGCGGATACCGGTCACTTGCCACGAGACCTTCACTCCCGGCTTGCTGGTTTTGATCGTGAAGCGGTTGTTCTCGATTTCCTTTGCGACCGTGGCTTGTGCGAACTGGCCAATCGGCGTCAGTTGATAACGGAAGTCGCGGTTGAGTCCCTCGAAGTAATCCGGCAACACTACTACGGCGGAACCGTGCTTGTCGGTTGTGACGTTACCGTTATTGACATTCATCATGTCAGGGGATTCCACGAAGGAATGAGACAGAATCTTGTTTGCGGGATCAAGTGGATGGTCTATCGTGAATGAGCCACTGCCCTTGGAGATCGATCCGCTAATGCTCAAGTTGCCAATTATATTGAACCCGTAAAGCGAACCATTGGTCATGATAGGTACAAGTCCAGAATTCCAGCTTCCGTGGATCGGGGGAACCTCATAGTATCCTCCCCTAGTTGATAGAAACGGACCCATCCAAATTACGCCGCCCGTTCCAGAGTTGTAAACATAAGCGTCGATGCTTTGACTGCCAGCAATACTGACTAACGTCCCGGCTTCAATATTGACCTGCGAAAAGCCTCCCGCTACTTCGATGACGCCGAGCGCCGTTAGAGAATGCGCGCTATCCGTGATCGTAAACTCAGTGCCCCCGTCAATTGAAATCTCCACTATGGTGGAAGTCGAAGTAGCAATGATCTGCGGGCCAGAGCAAGTTTCAAAGTGGCTACCATTCGCGGTGAGGTGACCACCGTTAAAGAGGACTTGACCTGTCCCGAGGGTGGAGGGGCAACCGCTAGCGTTGTTGGAGCCCCAGTAATCAATACTAACGTGATCAAGATTGATGGTACTGCCGTAAGCATCAGGAACGTTGATAGCAAACCCAGTGTTTCCGCCTCCAGAAACAAACTGGGTGCCTGTAAACGTCAAGTTCTCGGCTCCGGTCGCACCCGTCACGATCGTGAAACCGTTCTCCGTAGCGGCGTAACCGCCCATAATCGTTCCGCCGACCCAAAACTCCTGATAAACATTAGTACCCATCGTGTACTGGCTACCAAAGTCCTGCACCTGTACATTGTCGAACTGCTCCAGAAAATCTGTCGCAGACGAGGAAATGATTTTCCCGGCGGGGTCCCCACCGAGCCAAATTCCGTAGGGGGTGCTCGTTGGGCCGCTTCCCATGAGCGTCAGGTTGCGGATGCCGCGTCGCGAGTAAGTGCCAGGGTAGGTGGGCAACAGCGTTGCCGTCGAGGCGCAGATGATAGGAGGGCCGGATAGCGAGCTTACTGTGATGACAGCGTTGTTACCTTCGATGGTCACCCATTGGGGCTTGATCACAGGAGTGGTGAGTGCGTACGTACCTGTGGCGATGTCGCAGATCCCGGGATTAGTCGGAGAGAAGGTAGCTATACAGGTATTAAGTTGAGCACCGATATCAGTTCCGGCAAGGCTGCTCGCGTGGATGATTGATTGGGTAACGGCATAGCCAGCAGCGGATTTAATCTGGACGTGCCCCAAGGCGGCGGCAAACGTGGCGAGTAGGCACGGAGTGAATAGAGAGAGGACTTGGAATTTGCGGATCACGGGATTCTCCTTGCGGCGAGCCGTCAGGATTAGGATCGCTGGTACAACAGCTCGTCGCGAAGAATGTACGGAACATTCTTGGTCAACTCCACACTTTTTCCATCCTGTTACGAAACCCGAACATTGGCGCGCTGGCTGCGCGGCGTGGATCAGAAAGGCTGGAAACTCAAGATAGCACCGGCTAGGTCCGGACTCCGTAGCAAACCGGCTCGCGCGGGAGAATCCACAGTTTGAATTACTGGAGACACCTTTTGCCGGGCGCGGAGCGCCCTAGCTAGAGTAACGATAGCAAGAGACGGGGCCACATCTGGCAGAAGTGGTGTGTGTAGTTCTCGCTCGCAGCCAGTCCTTTCTGCTACTTCCTTTCGGCTCGTATCTCCAATCAACCGCGTTGGTCCCACGAATCACATCTCTCCAGGCAAGTATTTCGCTTTTCCGTACAACAAACGTTTTGACGTGACGAAGGTCACCCACTCGAACGTGGGATTATGCGAGCCTCGTTACGAAATCCGGACAGAATGAACTCGGCCCTCGATGGCCTGAGTTCTTGCTGTATGGTTCCCGGCAATCAGCGAGCGGGATTCGCCGGGGGCGGTGGGTTCTAAGTTCCGGCAGTAATCCTGACCGCTGCTTCCCGAGAAGTGTTGAGTAGATCGCGCCAGCAAGTTGTTGACGGGTTGCACCAGTTTCGAGGTCGCAATGACGAAACCGGGGGCGAGCCTGGCGGGAGCAGTTTGTTCATCTTGTACGGAGGAAGATCATGGCTCGGCTTGTGGCTAGCTTGTCAGTCGGCGCAATACT
>JBEKWZ010000192.1:0-6354 GCA_049512555.1 Candidatus Sulfotelmatobacter sp.
GAGCGGAATTGCCAGCGATGTAGAGGCGAAGATTCCAGACCTCGCCGCCCGTCTTGTGCGCCTTCTTGCCCTTTTTTCTTATTGCCACTTTCATTGCAAGCTCGTTTCTTGGTTTCGCTTGAGGGCGCTGCCGTTTCATGCGTGCCCGTTGCCGGCTGCGGGAACCGCATCGGCCAGGCGGACGCGGCCCATTTCCTTGCGGTCGAGTACAAACTGCTTTTCCTGCAATTCCACTTCGTGCGCGCCCCGCAACAAGCCCTGTTCTTCGACTTCGAAGTCGGAGCGCATCTTGGCGATCTGCGCTTCCAGCAGCTGTCGTTCTTGCGTCAATTTGAGACTCTTTCGCTGCGACTGTTGTTTGCGTTCTATCGCTTCCGCCCGCTCCTTGGCTTCTTGCGCATCTCGCGCCGAGCCAGTCAGCAGCCCAGAGGGTCCAACATAGACGTCGCGCAATTGCACTCCATGGTCAGTCAGCAGGAACTCCCGAATCTGATTCGAGTGCGCCATGCCGCGCGACTTGAGCACATAGAGTCCGCGATTGCGCTCACCATTGCATTCCAGGTTGCGCAACAGGAGCCAGGCGTCCATTTGCGAAGAGATGCCGACTTCGGTTAGTTCGGGTGCGCCGTCTCCGGACGTAAGGCTGGTGAACATGGTGGTGATTTGGCGCTCCTTGAACATGTCCATAAGGCGAGTCACCATTGACTTCACCTCCGAATGGGTACCGGTTGAAGCGAAATTTGTGATCGGATCAACCACCACCACTTTCGGTTGGAACTCGGCGGTGAGGTCGTGAATGGTGACCAGATGCTTTTCCAGGCCGAAGGCGCCGGGCCTGGCCGCGTAGAAGCGCAACAGATCGCGCTTTATCCAGGGCTCAAGATTGAGCCCGATGGAGTGCATGTTGCGGATCACTTCGTCGGGGGACTGCTCGGAAGCCATGTAGAGAGCGCGTTCCCCGCGCTGACAAGCTGCCTGGACAAAGTGGGTTACCAGACTGCTTTTTCCCGTGCCCGCACCGCCCGAGACCAGGATGCTGGTTCCGCGGTAAAAACCCTTTCCGCCCAGCATCGTGTCCAGGCGCGGCACGCCGGAGGAAACTCTTTGGGTCGGGGCCTTATGCTCGAGCTTCAAAGAACTCAGAGGGAGCACGGACAAGCCAGTTTGTCCGATCAGGAAGGGGTACTCGCTGGTACCGTGCATGGTGCCGCGGTACTTGACCACACGCAGCCGGCGGATCGAAGTCTGGTCCTCGACCCGATGATCGAGCAGAATCACGCAGTCGGCAACGTACTCCTCGATCCCCTGACGAGTCAGTTTGCCATCGCCCGATTCGGCGGTGATCACCGCGGTGACGCCTTTCGACTTCAACCAGGCGAACAGGCGGCGCAGTTCGGCGCGCAGAATGTTGGTGTCGGAGAATCCGGAAAACAAGGACTCAAGGGTGTCGAGAACCACGCGCTTCGCGCCAATTGTGTCGATCGCGTTTCCCAGCCGGATGAAGAGCCCCTCCAGATCGTACTCGCCGGTCTCCTCGATCTCATTGCGCTCGATGCGGACGTGATCCAGGAAAAGTTTCTTGCGAGCACATAAGGCGGACAAATCGAAACCCATGGAGGCCACATTCTGACTCAAGTCCTGATCGGTCTCCTCGAACGCCATGAATACGCCGGGTTCGCCGAACTGGGTAGCGCCACGCACCAGGAATTCCATGGCCATTACCGTTTTTCCGCAGCCCGCCGTGCCACAGACCAGCGTAGGTCTGCCCTTCGGCAAACCGCCTTCCGTAATCTGATCGAGGCCAATAATGCCCGTGGGACATTTTGCAATTCCATTCCTGGTTGTGGGTTTCACGCGGCGAGTCGACAATTCAAACCTCAATTCTCCGGACGGTAGAGCCGCTCTCTCGGCTCGTCGCCGATGTGCGGTGGTTCTTGCAGTTTCTTTCGTTCGGCGTCGCGGCGATCGCTGGATACAGTCATCGACATCGACAGCTCTAGTTGGGCAGACCCGGCGGCGGGTCTAACATCTGGCGGATGGTCGTGGCCAGGTCGCTGAGAGCCATGGGCTTTTGCAGGAAAACCTCATCCGGGAAAGGCTCGGAGGAGTCCTCCAGCGCCAAATCCTGATACCCGGTGGTGTAAATCACCTTAACGTCGGGACACGTCTGCTTCAGCTCTCTGGCCAGGTGCCAGCCGTTCATGCCGGGCATTACGACATCGGTCACAATCACCTGAATCTCCGAGCGGGAATTCTTCATCAGCCCAATCGCTTCGGCGCCGCTGCCCGCCGCCAGAACTTGGTATCCCAAACCGTCCAGGAACTCCTGAAAAAGTGCTCGCAGTTGGGGATGATCCTCCACCAAAAGCAAATTTTCAGAACCCCGCAAAGGTTGAGCGGAGGACCCGATGTGAATGACGCCAGCTTCCGATTCCAGTTGAGTGATGCGGGGCAGATAAATCGTAAAGGTGGTGCCAGAGCCGGGCTGGCTCTCCACCACGATGGTCCCTCCACTTTGCGCGACGAAACCGTGCACCACTGCCAAGCCGAGTCCTTTGGCATCTTTCTTGGTGCTAAAAAAAGGATCAAAGATGCGGGCCTTGACCTCCTCCGTCATGCCCGATCCAGTGTCGGTCACCGACAGGGTGGCGTATTTGCCGGGAACAAGGTCGGGCAACTTGACTGAGTTTTTGGAACTTAAGGCCGCCGCGCCGACCTGCAGGGTAATCTTGCCACCCTCGGGCATGGCATCGCCCGCATTCGAAATGATGGCTACGATGGACTGCTGCAGTTCTTCGGGATCGGCTCGCACCCACACCGGTTCGGCGATGGGTGCGATGGTCAGCTCAATCCCTGAACCGAGCAGAGGCGCCACCAGTCGGTCGGTTTCCGCCAGAATCGATTTGAGATCGACGGCGTGCGGGAAAAGCATTTGGCCCCGGCTGAGCGATACCAGCTGCCGGGTCAGTTGAGTCGCCGTTTTTACGGCGGCGTGGATGGCTGCGACCCGAGGCAGTCCCGCGGTATTGACCGACAAACCCGTCTCTAACAGCTCGGAATAGCCGGAAACAATACTCAAAAGATTGTTGAATTCCTGCGCGATTCCCCCGGCCAGCCGCGCCACCGACTCGACTTTTTCCGCCTGTAGCTGTCTTTCCCGCGCTTCGCGCTGCCTTAATTCCATTTCCTGACGATGCAGAGCGATCTCAATCGCGCAATGCAATTCGAGCGATTTGAAGGGCTTGACCAGGTATGCCAGCGGCCCCGTCTTCTTGGCTCGGGCCAGCGTCGGTTCGTCGGAATGGGCAGTCAGATAAATAACCGGGATATCGACCTCTTTCCGGATCTGCTCGGCCGCCTCGATTCCATCTATTTTTCCTGCTAACCGAATATCCATCAGTACCAGGTTCGGACGCAGTTTGAGAGCCTGCTTAACGGCAGCTTCCCCCGTGCTAACGCTGGCGGCTACGGTGTAGCCCAACTCTTCGAGCGTGCTGGCCAGATCGAGCGCCACGATCCGCTCGTCTTCTACGAGCAGGATGTTCGCTGATACAGTTTGAGGCATCATCCGCTTTAGAAACTCCTATTTCACTTCTCGGATGCTAGCAGTCAACTCGCCCTCAACCCAGGCTTTTACACATCTCTAGAAGCGATTTGTAGCGCTCGATTTCCCATTCCGGGTATGGGAAAACCCGGGGAAAAAAGTGACCCACTGGCGGAGTTCAAAATTGCCGACCGTCACACGTCGATCTTGCGATATCCTCGCAAAGGGAAGACTACTCGACATCGTCCGACCCGCATGCTGGCTTATATTTTGTTGACGCGGGCAACCCATGATTGATTTTCGGGTTCATCTCTAAAGAGTCTTCCAGCTCGGGAGGCATTATGCGCAAAACGAAGATCTTCATTCTCATGGCTCTAGGGCTTATCGTTCTAGGGTTAACCATGGCGGGATGTGGCAGCAGCACCGCCGGGTCTTCCGGCATCAACGGGAACTGGACTGCGACCCTGAAAAATCCAGATGGCTCGATCGCCTACCAATTCTCAGCCACACTTACTCCAGCCACAGGCAATATCTTGGATGTCACCAACTTGAAGGTTGCAACCCCGGGCCAGTGCTTGAGCTCAAGCGAAGCAGCCGCTGGGTCATTCATACCGACCAATGCGACGTTCGGCATGTCGATGGTGGGTTTCGCCATACTCTCCCCTGATCTCTCTCTTCAAGGGAAGTTGAGCAGCGGCACGATATCCGGCACCTGGACGTTGTCGGGCGGTGGCATCGCAGGTTGCCCTGGAAGCGGCACGTTCATAATGCAGCCGTCGATGGCTGGATAGTGTTCGCCACGGCGTTGACTCGCACCGCCATTCGCAGTTCGATCCAGCTGCCGACACATGCAGTAAAATGTCGTGGCTGGACCAGCACTCGATTCGTCGTGACCGCAGCGAACCTCTCTCCCTCTGCTTGTGTTTATTCTGAGACGATCCGCCGCACTTCGCTTCCACGAGGAATAGCCCCTTTCGTACGAACTCTGGCATTCGTATTTCTCGCCAGCGGACTTCTCTGCTTCGCTCAGAACGACGAAAGCGCGCACCCCTCTGCGCCAGTCCCTCCGCAGCCGATCTCGAACCAATCCCCGGCCGAAGCTCCGTCTTTCACTTTCAGGGCGATTACCCGCATGGTCGTCGTGGAGGTCGTTGTCCGCGACCGTGCGGATAATCCGGTGCGGGACCTCACCGCCAAAGATTTGCGGGTCTTCGAGACCATTGGCGATTCGAAAGAACTGCCGCAGAAGATTGCTTCCTTCCGCGCCGTCACCGACCCTGAGGCTCAGCGCGCAGAGAGTACAAAGGGAATTGTTCTGGGCTGGCTGCACAAGTCCTACTGCGCTCTCACCGGAGCCTACGAACTCTCCTACTACCTCTCGCCAGAGTCGCGCAAAGACGGCTTGCACCGCATCGCTGTGACCAGTTCCCGGGAAGACCTGACGCTCTATTTTCGTCCCGGCTACAAAATTGAAGCAGACAAGCCTGCGACGGTGCAGCCTGGGGAACTGGCGACCCCGCAAACCCCTCCTCAACTACAAGAGCAGCAAGCGTTGGAAGCTGCGCGAAAGAAACATCCAGAACTCGAGCTGCCCCTGATCGCGTGCTACGACAATCTGAATACCACCGCTTTCCAGCTGGGACTGCAAAAGCTGCACTCCAAACAAGGCGAGACTTATGAGTTCGTCGTGCCCGCCAGTTATTTTGCCTCGCACCCCCCGGCCGACAGCACTCGCCCCACAGAGCTGGATTACTCGATCTGCACCTTTGCATATGACGGACATCCGCTGAGCCACTTTGACGGAATCGTACCGGTTGGGAAAAGCCCTGAAGACTACCAACTCATCCGCGTCCGAGGCTTCGCCCAAGCCATTACGTTTGAGCCGCAACAGCCTGGCGTGAATGCACTTTCGGCCAGGCTGGTGGTTCGCGATCGCAGCACCGGGGCGCTGGGTGCGGGTGAAATCCTGTTACTCTCCCTGAGCCCAGATCCCTTCCCCGCGCCCATCCCTGAAGGTCAAACAAACGCTCTCTTCGGAACGCCCACCCGCGATACGCCCCTCGCCTTGTGCGGTGACGTCTACGAGTTGGCCCCTTGGACAACGCATCTTCCCCGCTTCTCAGAGATCGATGCCCTGGCCCCGGTCTACGCGACTTCTCTCGGCGTTTACTCGCGCTTCTTCACCGTCGGCATCCCTGGTGTAACCAGCCGCACTGAGTGGTTTGGGGTGAACTACTGGGGAGTCTTCGGAGTCGATCGACCGGGAAAGTACGAGTTTGACCTGCTCTCCGACGACGGCGCAAAAGTCTATATCGATGAAAGACTGATCGTCAGCGACGACACACTGCACTCCGCTCAGGGTTCTCGGGGCAAGGTCCAGCTTGATGCCGGCGCCCACGACATTCGCATCTCCTACTTCCAGGGACCACGTACCGAGGTGGCCCTGGTTCTACTGGTTAAGCCTCCGAAACGTTCCTGGCGCTTATTCGATATGAGAGATTTCCCGAACCCGGAGGATTCCTCTGCCCAGCGAAAGAAGTTGCCTCTACCGGAGCAATGACCTCACACAAAGTCAGTGATCCCACTCACCCGATTCCGTGATTGGGACCTCTATCGTACTTCGGGGTGTCCAATAACAAACCACTGTCATTTACGCCGCTTCCCCTTCCCTGCTAACATCATGTGTTTACCACTCAACCAGCAACCAGATCTGAGTACGCCTTCATAAACTTTACGGAGGAAACATGGCAATTAAAGTAGGCATCAACGGCTTTGGACGCATCGGCCGCAACGTGCTGCGCGCTTCGCTG
>JBEKWZ010000193.1:0-6349 GCA_049512555.1 Candidatus Sulfotelmatobacter sp.
CCGATGCCGCGCCAATCATCCGCGCCGGAATCTCTTCGCACCCGATCTCTAACAAGAAGTCTGGCATGCAGAAAACTCTTAATTATCGCAAGTCCGCGTTCGCGCCGTGGTGACCGCAATCACAAAGTCGCAGGAATCCTCGGCTGCGTGGGAAATTCACTCAGCGAATTTCCACTCCGCTCAGGATGACACAACCTGAGATCACAGCGCCGCTGGCACTAACTTTTCGCGCTTCGTTTTCTTCGCCCTCGCAGGCTCAGGTTCGTCGGATTTCTCAGGAGCTGCAGACTCGCTCTTCTGTTGATCCACCCAGGCCTTCGCGATCCCTACTGCCAGTGCCCGCACGCGCGCGATCACGCCGACACGTTCGGTCACCGAGATCGCTCCCCGCGCATCGAGGATATTGAACAGGTGCGAGCACTTCAGACAAAGATCGTACGCTGCCAGGATGGGGCGCCGCAGCACCTGCGCCATAGCCGCCTGGCCCCCGTCAGCCATCGCGACGGCCGGCGAAACAGTCCCGCCACCCGACTGCAGCGAATCTAGGTTGACCCGAATTTCCTCGAGCAGTCCCTTGCACTCCGCTTCGTACAGACGGAAATGCTCCCAACTTTTCTCAACGTCGGCCAGTTCGAAGTTGTAAACCGAAAACTGCAGCTCGTCGGCCAACCGCACGTCGCCGTACTTTACTTCGTGACCCGTGTCGGGATCGCGCGCCCACACGATGTCGTAGATCGAATCCACGTCCTGCAGAAACGCGCCGATGCGCTCCAGGCCATAGGTCAACTCGGCCGAAATCGGAAACAAGTCGACGCCGCCACACTGCTGGAAGTAGGTGAACTGCGTGATCTCCAGGCCGTCGAGCATGACCTGCCAGCCCACGCCCCACGCGCTTAGCGTCGGCGCTTCCCAGTTATCTTCTTCGAACTTGATGTCGTGCTGGCGCAGGTCAATGCCGATCGCGGTCAGCGATTCCAGGTACAACTCCTGCACGTTCTCCGGCGGAGGCTTCAAGATCACCTGCAGCTGCATGTGCTTGAACAGACGATTCGGATTCTCGCCGTAGCGTCCGTCGGCCGGGCGCCGCGAAGGCTGCACATACGCGACTTTGTAAGGCTTCGGCCCCAGCACGCGCAGAAATGTTTCCGGCGCCATGGTGCCAGCGCCGACTTCCACGTCGTAGGGCTGCTGCAACACGCATCCGCGCTCCGCCCAGAATGTCTGCAAACGGAGGATGAGTTCCTGAAACGTGAGCGGGTTGGGAGAGGAGGTCACGGCTCTTGGCTCTTAGCTTTTTGCTCTTGGCTAAAACCCACAGGATGCGAAGTGGTCACTAACAGCTACGGCGCAGTTCGGGACCAGCAGGTTAATCCATGATTGTAATGGAAGCGGGCGGCAGCCGTCAGCAATGCCCGCGGAAAACGTTCCCGAGAGAATACTAGGGAACACGCAAGATGAATATCGCCGCAAGCTTTTGAGAATTTCAGTCCGCGCCGTGGAAGAGCGGCCCTTTCAGGGCCGCGTTCAAGAGTGCGAGTGATCCGGGCTTCAGCCCCTGGGGTCGCCTTCTTCCGCACGCTAAGCGTCCACTGACCTGCGCCGGGGCTAAAGCCCGACTTCCAAGATCCCTTTTTACGCGGCGCTAAAGCGCCGCTCTTCCACGGAGATGCGAGCTATTTAGAAGGTTCCCTTCTCCAGCATCCCCGCCGTCACTAACTTCTTCTCCAACTGCCGCTGCAGAATTTGCATCAGGAATTTCCGCAGATCGGCCGCTTGCGCCTTCAGCCAGGGAATCCCGGCAAAGCTTTCTACGGGGGCGCGGAACATTTGCGCGGCCAACGCGCGCGATTCGGCCGAAATCTCGGACGACGCCAGCCGCTTGTCGTCGGAGCACATCAGACCATCGGCCAGGGCGTGGAAATAGGCGCGGCTGCCGTTCAGGCTGCGGCCGCAGACTGTGCACTCGGTCAACTCCGGCAGAAAGCCGACCAGCCGCGTCAGCCACAGTTCGAAATAAGTAATAGGCATCCACACATCCGGGCCGGTCAGAACGTGCAGCACCGAAAGCGTGAGGCGGAAGATGGCGTCGTTGGCCTCGCGGTCGGGGAGAAGTTCGTCGAGCAGTTCCGCGATGTGGCCCAGGGCAACGGCCCTTGCATAACTAACCTCCGAGGCCATGGGAGATTCCAGCACCTCGCAGGAATCGAGCCGCGCCAGCTCCTGCAGCTCACGCACATCGTAGAACGCGCGCACATAGGTCAGCGGCTCAAGCGCACCTCCGAAGCGGCGTTTCGATTTTTTGGCCGAGCGCGCCACGCCGCGAACTTTGCCTTCCACGCGGGTGAAGAACGTGACCAGCAGATCGGCCTCGCGCAAAGGATAGCTGCGCAGCACGATCGCTTCCGACTCTCTGAGGGCCATGGCAGTTCGAGGGTGAAGGCTTGATTCTAGTGGAACGCGCTTTCTGGCGTCAGCTATCGGCGGTCAGCTTGGGGTGGCCGCGTGCCTCGAAAAATCCCCACCCTTCGGCTTCGCTCAGGGCAGGCTTTCTCGCAGCGAACGCGAGAAATGGGGCACCCGGCGAAAACCGGGCAACCGACTTCGGCTTTCGCGCTTCTCATGTTTCGATATACTTTCTGAATCATGAAAAGAGTTCTTGCTGTTCTTTTTTTGATCGTCATGGTCGCTTCGCTAGGCTCCGCCGAGGAGACGTCGTTCCGGCGCGTGCGCGTGCCCAACCTGAAAGGCAAGCGCATTAAAGCTGTGCTCACGTTCAGCGACAACGACAAAGCGGTGGAAGTTCAACCGGCCAAGGGCGCAGCCGTGACCGTGCCTTTCAGCCAGATCGACAAGGCGTCGTACGAGTTCACCGAAGTGCTATCAGCAAAAACTCACTGGCTGCAGATTTATTATCACGAGCAGGACTCCCATAAGCTGCTGGTCCTGGTGATGGAAAAACGCGACTACCTGCACATTCTGGACGCACTCAAGGCCCACACCGGAATCGACGCAGAAATTCTGGGCAACGCCGACAAAGTTCAGGGTGGCGACCGGCGCCAGCGGTAATTCGACTGGCGAGAGTTCGGCGGGCAACGGTTTAGCAGTCCTCAGGAAAAAGCAAAGCGCGCGCCCAACAATAAGGACGCGCGCTTCCTGCATTATCAGGTCTTACCAACGATTCCTAGAAGCAAGCCAAGGGCTAAGGGCCAAGAGCCAAAAACCCCTCTACCGCCCGAAATACTTGGCGTTGCGCTCGGTGAAAGCGTTCCACTTCTCCGGTAGATCGTCGAGGGCGAAGATGGCCGAAACCGGGCACACCGGGACACAGGCGCCGCAGTCGATGCATTCCACCGGATCGATATACAGCAACTCTTCGGTTGCGTAGGCGGGCTCGTCCTTCTTGGGATGAATGCAATCCACCGGACACGCATCCACGCATGCGGTGTCTTTGGTACCGATGCACGGCTCAGCAATCACGTAGGTCATAAAGGTGTCAGTCTCCTGAGGTCTCTGCTTTTATTTTACTACCGCGGCAGTTTGGTGACCGGACATTCTAGCAAGAATGCGGCCGGCGGGTACAGCGGCGGCTTTCGCCCCGTGCAAGCTTGTCTCCCGGTTTTGCCTGATCCCAGAGGCGGACACTCTGACGTCTCATGACCGAAGTAATCTGTCGCGCCCGTCTTGAGGTGCGTTTAATGATCGAAGACGTAGCTGTGCAACCCAGGTGAATGCGCGGCCCATGACCAAACTCAAAATTCTGGTATCCCTGATTACAGAAGACAACGACTATCAGCTCGAACAAGCAGCGTCGGCGCAGGCGGCGGCTGCGAAACTTGGCGCCAGCGTTCAGATCATCTACTCGGGCAACGACGCCGTGCAGCAGACCCAGCAGATTCTCAGCTTCATCCAGGAACCGGGGAAGCGCCCGGATGCCATCCTGGCCGAACCGGTGGGCACAGGCATGGCCCAGATCGCAACCGCCGCGGTGGGTTACGGCATCGCCTGGGGAATCATTAACACCGACGTGGATTACATTTCTCGTCTGCGCCAACACGCGCTGGTTCCTGTTTTCGCTGTCCTTTCCGACCATGAGGCCATCGGAAAAATTCAAGGCCAGCAGATCGCCGCGCTCCTGGGCGAGCAGGGATGCGTACTTTATATGGAAGGGCCCTCGGTCCGCGACGTGGCCAAGATTCGCGCCAAGGGCATGCTCGCGACCAAGCCGCGCGGCGTAGAAGTGAAAACTCTTCGCGGCGACTGGACCCAGAACAGCGGCTATCACGCAGTCAAGTCGTGGTTGTCGCTGAGTACGTCGAGGCAGCTCAATGTCGGCATGATCGCCTGCCAGAACGATGACATGGCCATTGGGGCGCGACGCGCCTTTGAGGAGCTGGCAGATTTGCGCGACCGCGATGCCTGGCTCCGCCTTCCAATCACCGGATGCGATGGCGTTCCCCGGTCCGGCCAAGAGTGGGTTCGTCAGGGCCGGCTTGCGGCGACGGTCGTCTCGCCTCCGCTCTTCGGAGACGCGATGCAGTTGCTGGCTTCCGCTTTGGCCGCTGGTTCGCAACCGCCAGAACGCACGGTAGTGGCTCCGCACTCGTTCCCGGCTGTGAAGGAACTGGAAAAAGTACGGGGCCAGGCAGCACGAACCTCATAAAGTGCTTCAGAGCAATGTTTCGGCCTTGGGCACAATGGTATGCCCTCCATGTTGGCCTGAAGAAGCGGGCAAAGAAAAAAGGCTGGCAGCTCGACGCTGCCAGCCTTTTCACTTTCGTTGCGGATTCAAGACTTACCGATGTCCGCCGCCGTGTCCGCCACCACCGTGGAAGCCGCCACCATGGGCCGCGCCGCCGTGGAAACCGCCGCCACCATGGACTGCGCCACCATGGAATCCGCCGCGGGCCGCTGGCGCACCGTGAAATCCACCGCGCGCGTATCCGCCTCTGGCGTAGCCGCCGCGATAGCCCCAGCCTCCGCGACCGTAATATCCGCCGCGTCCGCCCCACGCGCGACCCCAGCCAGCATTTCCGTACCACGGGCGACCATACCATCCGTTAGCTCGACCCCAGCTCCCCAGCCACCCAGGACCATGGAACCACGGGCCCGCTCCGACGAAGATGCCACTCGCAAACCAGTCAGCGCCGTAGTAGCCGTAAGGCGCACAGGCGTAAGGGTAGTATCCATAGTAGCCATACTCACAGACCGGCGCCCCTCCCACCGCTACGCCCACCGGACCGACTCCAACTCCCACGCTCACCTGCGCTTGCGAATAGGCAAACGGCATCACCATCATCACCGCCAACACCGCCAAATATTTCATGTACCGCATACCCACCTCCTGGCCTTGGATCCTCTAAACTTCGACTTCCCGGATCCGAAGACCCTTTCTAATCTCTCTAGGTATTTGAACGCGGCAGGGGGAGAAAAGTTGCGGGAACCGGGGTGGCTAATTTCAGCCATCCCGGCTAAATTCAACCACTTACGGGCGAATAGCCAAACAGGTTACCCTCGGCTAGCTGCGCGGATCAGCCGCCTTCAGGGAAGGTAAATCCAGGCCTGGCTGGTGGCTTGATCGCTGTTCGGATAGCCCCCCGCCAGCAGCACGCTGCCGTCGCGCAGTTTCGTTTCCGACAGGTAGTACCACTTGTCGCTCATTTCGCCAGCCACGGGGATGAATTTCCCGCTGGCCGGATCGAACACCTCCGCTTCTTTGCTGCCACCTGCGATCAGCAGCCTTCCCGAAGGCAGTTGGGCGGCTTCGTCCGGCAGCTTGAAGCGGCTGTCGTTCAGGGGCGACGTGGCCCTGAACTTGCCGGTATGGGGATCGTAAATCTCGGCGCTACTCAGATTCCCGCCCCAGTCCCGCGAATCGGAGCCGCCCGCAATCAGCACGGTCCCATTCGGCAAGAGCCCCGCGGTATGTTTGCAGCGAGCGACCCCCATGCCGCCGGTTTCGGAGAAGGTACCACTGCTCGGGTCATACATCTCCGCACTCGAGGCCACGCGGTCCCCATAGCCGCCCGCGATGAGTACGCGGCCATCCTTGAGCAAGGTTGCGGTGTGGGAAATACGCTCGTGGTGCATCGTACCCGTGGGCTGGAACGAGAGCGTCTTGAGATGGAAAATCTCGGCGGTAGCCAGGGACTCGTTATCGCGCCTTTCGCCGCCTGCGATCAGCACGTCGCCGTTCGCCAGCAGTGTGGCACTGGGCCTGCCACGCGGGGTAGTCATCCTCGACGCGATCGCTGTGAACTTGCCGGTAGCCGGGTCATACAACTCCGCGGAATCGGTCCCTCCCATGCCCACCCAGCCGCCCGCGATCAACACCTTTCCCGACGGCAGCAGG
>JBEKWZ010000194.1:0-6319 GCA_049512555.1 Candidatus Sulfotelmatobacter sp.
AATTTAACTTTGGGCCCGATCCCTGACGCCACGACGCCCGGAGACCGGGGCATCCTGACGGCCGAAGCCTTTCGGCGAATGATTACGCTTGAACGAAAGAGAAGCGAGCGTTCGCGCAAGCCCTTCATTTTGCTTCTTATCGATACCGGCGACGCCTCCCCGACCGCGAGGAATGGGAGGATTCTAGGGAAGATTCTGTCGGCACTCTCCGCTTCGACCCGCGATACCGACCTGACGGGCTGGTACTCAGATAACTGCGTAGTGGGTGTAATGTTCACGGAGATCGGCATCGAGGGGGCCGGTGCGACTCCCAATACGATCATCAGCAGGGTTACTCAGACGTTACAGAACACTTTGACCCTGGAACAGTTCAACCAGGTCACTCTCTCGTTTCACGTGTTTCCCGAGGACTGGGATCATGACGCGGAGCAGGGGCCGACGACCAACCGCACCCTGTACCCCGATTTATCCCAGCGCGAGGATCGCCGGAAGCTTTTCCACATCACGAAACGGACGATGGACATCCTGGGCAGCATGTTGGCGATTGTGTTCTTCTCGCCCATCTTCCTGATCATCGCGGTTGCTGTCAAAGCGTCGTCACGGGGACCGGTGCTGTTCAAGCAGCGCCGCGTGGGCCAGCATGGCAACTCGTTCAAGTTTTGGAAGTTTCGCTCGATGTACGTCAACAATGACTCCGCAGTGCATAAAGAATATGTCAAGCAGCTGATCGCCGGGACAGCGGACAAGCATCCGTCGAACGGGAGCGACGGCGTCTACAAACTGACCAAAGATCCCCGCATCACACCAGTCGGCGCCTTCTTGCGCAAGACCAGCCTCGATGAGCTTCCCCAGTTCTTCAATGTTTTGAAAGGGGAAATGTCGTTAGTCGGCCCCCGCCCTCCCATTCCCTACGAAGTCGAAGCTTACGACATCTGGCATCGTCGCCGCTTGCTCGAAGCCAAGCCCGGCATCACCGGACTTTGGCAGGTCAGCGGACGCTGCCGCGTGAAGTTTGACGACATGGTTCGTCTTGATCTGCAATACGCACGCAACTGGTCACCCTGGATGGATGTCAAGATCCTGCTGCGCACCCCCGGCGCAGTCGTCCTCGGCGATGGCGCCCACTAGAACCAAGCACTCCTCCCCCCTCCTCCTAACGACCGTCACTTCTTAAAGGAGCTCTCAAAGCAATGGCCACTTTTCTTACGAAGCCCCTCGATTTGAATTCGGGACAAGAACAAACCAGCAAAGCTCTGATTCGGTTTGGCGTGATTGGCTACGGCTATTGGGGGCCGAAAGTCATTCGCAATATCGATCTCATGGAGGAAGCCAAACTGGTCGCGATCTGCGACAAGAGCCCGGTGTCACGGCGAAAAGCGGAGAAAGCCTATCCCGGAGTCCAAATCACCGAGGATGCCAACGAATTGATGACGTCTCCGGATATCGACGCGATTGCCGTCATCACTCCGGTGTGGACGCACTATGAACTGGCGAAAGCTGCGCTCGAGAACGGCAAACACATTTTTGTGGAAAAGCCGTTCACCAGCAATTCCGCTCAGGCGGAAGAACTGATCGCCCTGGCGGCGGAAAAAAATCTGAAGATAATGGTCGATCACACCTTCTTGTTTACCGCCGCGGTCCAGAAAATCAAGCAGTTGCTGCAAGAAGGAGCGCTCGGCAAGCTGTATTACTACGACTCGACCCGCGTGAACCTTGGCCTGTTTCAGCATGATGTGAACGTGGTTTGGGATCTGGCTCCGCACGACCTGGCGATCATGGATCATTTGATCGAAGAGAGTCCCGAGGCGGTTGTGGCCACCGGCCAGTCTCACCTGAACGGGCACGAAGACATTGCGTTCATCACACTGTATTTTCCTGACAAAGTCATCGCCCACATCAACGTCAACTGGATGTCGCCCGTAAAGGTTCGCACCACGCTGATCGGTGGCGAGAAGAAGATGCTGGTCTGGAACGACGTTGAGCCTGATGAAAAAATCAAGGTTTACGACAAAGGCGTAAATATCTCGAGCCGGGAGGGCGTGTACAACCTGCTGGTAAATTATCGCTCCGGAGATATGTGGGCGCCGCGCATCGAGCAGACCGAAGCGCTGACTCAGGAATTGACCTACTTTGTGGATTGCATCGTCAACGACAAGACTCCGATCAATGACGGCAAGGCCGGCCTGCGCGTGGTAAGGATGCTGGAAGCTGCTTCCGAATCTCTCCGCCAGCGCGGTGCACTGGTCTATCTCTAATTCTGCGCGCTTCCTCTCCCCTCCTTCAGAAAATATGAAACCAAGGATACTGTTCGCTACGACGTCTCGCTGGTACCCATCGGCTCGTCTGACGATGGCTCTGGCCAGCGCGGGATGCGAGGTTGAGGCCGTGTGCCCCCCGCGCCATCCGCTGCTCAAGACGAAATCTGTTGGCCGCACGCACGCCTACCGCGGTTTGGATCCACTGGCTTCATTTGCTCGTGCCATTAGGATCTCCAAGCCCGATTTCCTGGTCAGCGGGGATGATCTCGCCACTCAGCATCTGCACGCTCTTTATGCGCAGGAGAAACGCGACGGGAAGAAGGATTCCCCGATCTGTGCCCTGATTGAACGTTCCATGGGTAACCCGAATAGTTTCCCGGTCCTGAGTGCGAGAACTGCCTTCATGGATGTAGCGCATGAAGCGGGATTTCGTATTCCTCCCACCCAAGTCATCCGGAACATGGAGGAACTGAAGGCATGGGTAACGCGCACCGGCCTGCCGGCTGTGCTCAAAGCCAACGGTACCTCGGGGGGCGATGGCGTGCGGATCGTGCGTACGCTGGCTGAGGCTGAACGTGCCTTTGAGGAACTGCAAGCTCCTCCCCTGTTGGCGCGAGCTTTAAAGCGGGCTGTGGTCGATCAGGATAAAACGCTGCTTTGGCCCTCGATCCTGCGTCAGCGGCCCACGGTCAACGGCCAGGCGTTTGTCGCCGGGCACGAAGCGACCAGCACTATCGTGTGCTGGAAGGGCGCCGTCCTCGCCAGCCTCCACTTCGAAGTAGTCAATAAGTCAAGTTCGGCCGGACACGCCACCGTGATGCGCCTGGTCGAGAATGCCGAAATGGCTGCCACGGTCGAAGGAGTAGTGCGCCGGCTCGGGCTTTCCGGGTTTTACGGTTTCGATTTCATGCTGGAAGCCAGCACCGGCCACGCCTACCTCATTGAAGTCAATCCGCGATGCACCCAAGTTGGACACTTGAGCCTTGGAGCGGGACGTGATCTTCCCCGGGCTCTGTACGCAGCGTTATCCGGAAAGACTGTGGAGCCCTCCCCAAAACTTACCGAGAAAGACACGGTCGCTTTATTCCCCCAGGAATGGATCAGAGACCCCGAAAGCCCATTTCTACGATCGGCATATCACGACGTTCCCTGGGACGAACCCGAATTGATTCGCGATTGCGTCAACAACCGCCGGAAGCGCAGCGCCTGGTACGCGCGGTCCGAGCGGAATCTAGCTTCATCTCCGGTTCGGTCCGCCAAGTCCGTATCTGCCTCGGCTGAAAGTCACGCCGCTGGCCTCGACTGAGGAGTGAATCTTAACTGTATGAATCAGCAACCTTCAAACGCCGTAAAAAAGCCGCTTCGGGTCATGAAGTTTGGCGGGACCTCGGTCGGCGACGCAACCCGCATCCGCAAAGTGGTTGAAATCGTTCGCGAGGAAGCGCGCGCGAGCGACGTTGTGGTCGTGGTTTCTGCGATGAGTGGCGTCACCAACCGCCTGATTGAGGCCGCCACGCAGTCGGAAGCGGGAAATCGCGACGCGGCGGAGGCCATCTTTAAGGAACTCCGCGACCGGCACAACGATGTAGTGAATACGCTGATCTCTTCGATTCCGACGCGCAGCCGTATCAACCGCGAGCTCCGCGAAATTCGCGAAGAGGGCGAACGCCTGTGCCAGGGTACGGCGTTCCTTCGCGAGCTGACCCCGCGCGCTCACGACTCCATCTCCAGCTTGGGCGAGCGTCTCTCTGCCCGTCTGCTGGCCGCCGCTCTGGTCGAGTGCGGAGTGAGCAGCGAAGCGATCGATGCCACCGAACTCGTCGTCACTGACAACTGCCACGGTTCCGCCGACCCATTGATGGGCCCGACGCGAGAGCGTTGCGCGTCCCGCCTGCGCCCGCTCTTACAGCGCGAGGTCATTCCGGTGGTCACCGGTTTCATCGGTGCGACCCAGGAAGGTGCGCTGACCACGCTCGGCCGCGGCGGATCAGACTACTCGGCGACGATCCTCGGTGCCGCGCTCGACGCAGATGAAGTAATTATCTGGACCGATGTGGACGGCCTGATGACGGCGGACCCACGCTTAGTTCATGGTGTGACCACCATCAGCGAAATTTCCTACCGCGAGGCTGCCGAACTGGCGCACTTTGGCGCCAAGGTTTTGCATCCAAAAACGCTTCGCGCCGTGACTCAGTGCGGCATCCCTCTGTGGATCCGCAACACGTTCGCTCCGGAGCGGCTGGGAACGCGAGTGACCCCAAACGGCGCTCCGACGAACAGCGAAGTGAAGGGACTGACGGCCATCAGCGACGTCGCGCTCATCACGGTCGGTGGTCCTGGGATTGTGGGTGTTCCCGACGTCTTAGGCCGGACTTTCGCAACCACGGCGGCGGTGCGGGCGAATGTCCTTCTGATCTCGCAATCAAGCTCACAAAACAATATTTGCGTGGTGGTGCCTGGGTCGGTTGCGGAGCGAACCGCGGAGGCGCTCCGCCGCGAGTTCGCGCGGGACCTGGCTCACGAAAAGGTGGAGCACGTCACTCTGGATCTCACGGTCGCGATTGTCACGGTTGTGGGCAAGAACATGCGCGGCGCCGCAACGGTAGGCCGCACCTTTGCCGCTCTGGGTAAGGAAAACATCAATGTCATCGCCATCGCTCAGGGCTCTTCAGAGTGCAACATTTCCTTCGTCGTAAAGCAGCAGGACGTCAAGCCGGCTCTGGAGGCCACGCATCAGGAATTCCAGCTGGGCATTCTGGATTCGACCGCGCATCCCGTCGAGAGTGTGCGGGTTGGACCGGCAGCCTGGCACTTCGACTCGGAGCAGCGGACTGCCAGCGCCGATTGACCCCCGCCCCATTCAACCGCATCTGAATCCTCCGGTATCAAGCTGACCAGCCAGGAGTCATTTCACTCATGAACCCTCATGTATGCATCGCGCCCGACGTCAAGCTGGGCCAGGACGTCAAACTGTCGAAGTTTATCAATCTGTACGGCTGCGAGGTCGGTGACGAAACCAAGATCGGCGCTTTTGTTGAAATCCAGAAGAACGCAACGGTCGGGAAGCGCTGCAAGATCTCAAGCCACACCTTTATCTGTGAAGGGGTCACCATCGAGGACAACGTCTTCATCGGCCACGGAGTGATGTTTATCAACGATAGTTATCCCCGGGCCACCGCTGCCAACGGCAGCCTGCAAACTGAAGCCGACTGGAAGGTCGAGCGGACTGTCATCAAGAAGGGCGCGTCGATCGGTTCTGGGGCCACCATTCTCTCTAACGTCACCGTCGGCGAAAACGCGATCGTGGGAGCCGGCAGTGTGGTCACCAAAGACGTAGCCGCCAACAGCATTGTGGCGGGAAATCCAGCAAAAGTGTTGCGTCGTATCGAACAAACCGTGGAGGTCACAAAGTGAGCATTTCTACTAACACACATAATTCCATTCCTTTTCTCGATCTGGTTACTCCGCATGTTGAACTTGAGCAGGAATTGACCGACGTGTTTCGCAAAGCGATTCGGAGCGCTGGCTTCATCGGCGGCCCGATGGTGGAGGAATTTGAGAAGGCGTTCGCGACTTTCTGCGATGTAAGTCATTCGGTCGCCGTCAGCAGCGGGACCGATGCTCTTCGCTTCGCGCTCATGGCCGCCGGAGTAAAGCCGGGTGATGTCGTAGTCACCGTTGCGCACACATTCATCGCCACTACCGAAGCGATATCCCAAGCCGGCGCATTGCCGGAATTTGTCGACATCGATGAACAGACCTATAACATGGACCCCGCGAAACTGGCGGAGTATCTCGAAACCCAGTGCACCGTCGACGCAGCGGGCAGTCTGATTAGCCGACGCAGCGGCCGCCCGGTCACCGCCGTGGTCCCAGTTCATCTTTATGGGCAGATGGCGGACATGGATGCAATTCTGGAATTAGCCGGACGGTATCGTCTGGTTGTAGTCGAAGACGCCTGCCAGGCCCACGGCGCCGAGTATTTCTCGAAAAAACACAACCGCTGGATGAAGGCCGGATCCATGGGGCGTGCCGCAGCATTCAGCTTCTATCCCGGGAAG
>JBEKWZ010000195.1:0-6290 GCA_049512555.1 Candidatus Sulfotelmatobacter sp.
CGATTACAACCGCTGCATTTTTTGCGGATATTGCGTGGAAGCTTGCCCGACCGATGCGATCACGCACGGGCATGGATTTGAGCTGGCGACCTTCAATGCCAGCAATCTGGTTTACCGCAAGGAGCAAATGCTGGCCCCCCGGCCAGCACACATGGGGGCCAACGTCATCTTCAATCAGGCCGACGTGGACGGCGGAGCTCCAGCACAGATGGTGCAAGGGAGCTAACTTCGAAGCGGGTTTCGAGTGCAACCAACGCCGGTCCACGCGACCGGCGTTCGTGCATGTGGCAGGAACTTCTTGGCCACTGATTCACGCGGATGCCCCGGACAAATCAAGAGTGAGAAGCGAAGAGCTAAGAGCTAGGAGCTAGAAGCTGCCAATGGCTGACTTTTTACAAACCGTGAAAGAACGCGTCGTCGTATACGACGGCGCGATGGGGACCAACATTCAGAAGCGCAATCCTAGCCTGGACGATTACTGGGGCAAGGAGAATTGCAGTGAAGTGCTGGTGTTGAGCCGTCCCGACATTATTCGCGACATCCACGCGGATTTCTTCCGCGTCGGCTGCGACATTGTTGAGACCAACACGTTCGGGGGAAGTGGCATCGTCCTGGGAGAGTTTGAGCTTCGCGACAAAGTACGCGAAATTAATCTCAAGGCCGCGCAACTGGCGAAGGAAGTGGCGCAGCAATTTTCGACCAAAGACCATCCCCGCTTCGTGGCGGGATCGATGGGGCCGACCACAAAGCTGCCATCGCTGGGGCACATTGGATTCGACGCGATGGTCGCGTCGTATGAAGAGCAGGCCGCTGCGCTGATCGAAGGCGGAGTCGACGTGCTGCTCATCGAGACCGCGCAGGATCTGCTGCAGGCCAAGATCGCCACGATCGGCGTGCTGGAAGCCATGCGGAAGTCGGGCAAGCGCTTGCCGGTACAGGTGCAAGTGACACTGCAGGAATCGGGCACGATGTTGCTCGGCACGGAAATCGGCGCAGCCCTCACCGCGCTCGATCCGTTTGACGTGGACGCCATCGGCTTGAATTGCGCGACCGGGCCGAAGGAAATGAACGATGCGGTCCGCTATCTCGCGCTCAATTCGACGAAGGAAGTTTCGGTGCTGCCCAATGCGGGATTGCCGCAGAACGTCGGCGGGAATGCGGTGTACAAACTCTCGCCCGAGGATCTGGCGGAGTATCACCGGCACTTTGTGAAGGACTACGGAGTCCGTATCGTCGGCGGCTGCTGCGGAACCACGCCCGAACATCTGAAGGCTGTGGTCGACGCGGTATCTGGTGTGGAGCCCGCCAGACGCGACGTCAAGCGCGTAGGCGCGGCTTCGAGCGCATATACCACCGTTCCTCTCGATCTCGAACCCAAGCCGCTGATCGTTGCCGAGGAAATGAATACGACCACGCGGGTCGAGCATTTCCGCAAGCTGGTGCAGGGGAAGAAATACGACGACATTCTCGGTCTGGCCAAAAAGCTGGTGAACGAAGGCTCGCACATGCTCGACCTGTGCTGCGCGATCGTCGGGGAAGACGAAAAAGGCTACATCACATCCATTCTCGAGAGAATCGCCACGCGCGTTCCCGCCCCAATTCTTGTCGATTCAACGGAAGCCGATGTCGTGGAAGAAGCACTGAAGCGAATCCCGGGCCGCGCCATTATCAATTCCATCAACCTGGAAGACGGCGAGAAGCGCACCTCGAAAGTTCTGCCCATGGCGAAGCGCTATGGCGCCGCCGTGATTGCGCTGACCATCGACGAAGACGGCATGGCGCTGACTGCTGACAAGAAGGTTGCCATCGCGCACCGCATTCACGATCTGGCAACCAAGAAATACGGCTTGGACAGCACCGACCTGATCTTTGACGCCCTGACTCTGCCGATTTCCACGGGGCAGGAAGAATACCGCACGGCCGGCATCGAGACGATTAACGCGGTAGAGCGCATCAAGAAGGAGTTGCCGGGCGTCAAGACCATCCTGGGCGTGAGCAATATCTCTTTTGGACTGGACGCGTATCCGCGACGCGTGCTGAACTCGGTGTTCATGCACGAAGCTGTCGATCATGGCCTCGACATGGCCATCGTCAACTACACCAAGATTTATCCGTTGTACAAAATTCCGCAGGAAGAAGTGGAACTGGCGCGGAAACTGATTCATCGCGACGCCAATTCCGACGGCGATCCTCTGCAGAAATATATGGCGCACTTCGCCGGGATGAAGGGCAAGCCCGCAGCATCGACGACTGCACATGTGGATACGCTGTCGATCGAGGACAAGCTAAAGTTTGCCATCATCAACGGCGAAAAGTCGGTCGGCGACGGCGCCAACAAGAAATCGCTGGAACAGTTGCTGGAAGAGGCGCTGGGGAGTTACTCCGCCTTGGAACTGATCAATACGGTTCTGCTCGATGGCATGAAGACTGTCGGCGACCTGTTCGGCGCGCGCAAGATGCAACTACCGTCAGTGCTGGATTCGGCCGGAGTCATGAAAGCGGCGGTCGCCTATCTCGAACCGAAAATGGAGAAGAAAGCTGGGTCGCAGAAAGGCACGATCGTCCTCGCTACGGTGAAGGGCGATGTGCACGACATCGGAAAAAATCTGGTTGACATTATTTTGTCGAACAACGGATTTAAGGTGGTAAATCTTGGAATCAAGCAGCCAGGGGACACGATCATCCGTTCGGCGCAGGAACATGAGGCTGACGCCATCGGGCTAAGCGGGCTGCTGGTGAAGTCGACGCTGGAGATGAAATATGTGATCCAGGATTTAGAGCGACAGAAACTAGCGTTCCCCGTGATTTGCGGAGGCGCGGCTCTCACGCGAAAGTATGTTGAGGATGATTTGCGCCGCGAGTACGCGAATGCCGTCTTCTATGCCGACGACGCGTTTGCGGGCCTGCACATCATGGAAGACCTGGCCACCCACAACGGTGCGAGGCAGGCGCGGCTGACCGAAGGGCGCACAGTAAAGGAGTATGCCAAGGCCGCAGCGGTCGACGAAGAAACTGGGCCGGTTTTTGCGGAGCGAAGCCCGGTGGTCGGAGATGCTGCGAGTATTCCGGTTCCGCCGTTCTGGGGCGTGCGCGTGCGCAAGGATTACGATTTGCGCGAAGTGTTTCGGTATATCAACGAGACGGCGCTGTTCAAGAATCAGTGGCAACTGAAGACGGCGTCTCAGTCGGATTACCTGCGGCTCGTGGATGAAAAATTTCGCCCGATTCTGCGCAAGCTGGAAGATGAAGTTGCTGGTTCCGGGCTGTTTGAACCAGCCGTCGTGTATGGGTACTTCCCTGCTCAAGGCGACGGAAATGATGTGGTGGTGTATGCCGCGCCGAGTACCGAGCACCCAGTGCCTGGTAAAGAAAGCGAACTCTTGAGATTTACATTTCCGCGGCAGCGCGAGGGGCGCCGGTTGTGCGTCTCTGACTTTTTTGCGCCGAAGGCTTCAGGAAAGATGGACGTGATCGGGCTGTCGCTGGTTACGGTTGGGGCCAAGGCCAGCGTGGAGACGCAGCGATTATTCGAGGGCGGGGAATACACAAAATATCTCTACCTGCACGGGCTGAGCGTTGAAACGGCGGAGGCGCTGGCGGAGTTCCATCACAAGAAGATGCGCGAAGAACTGGGAATTGCCGGAGAGGACGCCGCGGAGATTCGCGATCTGTTTCATCAGAAGTATCGCGGGTCGCGCTATTCGTTTGGGTACCCCGCATGCCCGAATCTGGAGGATCAGACGAAGCTGTTCGCTCTGCTGAAGCCAGAAGAAAATGTGGGCGTGCGGCTGACTTCCGGATTCCTGTTGGAACCGGAGCAGAGTACGTCGGCGATTGTGGTGCATCATCCGGGGGCTAAGTATTTCGTGGTTTAGAAGTCCTCAAGACGACGATTGACGGTAACGGTAGGGATCCTTCGACTGCGAATGATCGCCTTTGGCGATCATTCTTCGCTCAGGATGACAACGCCGAAAAACTCCTTACTAGAACTAAAACGTTGACGCCAGGCGAAGGAAATAGCTTCTGGGCGGGCCGATCGCGTTGCCGGAAAACAGGCCGCCGAAGTCGATCACATTGAGACGGTTGTTCAGATTCTCCACGTCCGCTTGCAGGCGGAGAGAGCGTCTTTCTTTCTTGTACAGCTCGATACCCGAAGAAATGTCGACTGACACTGTGGGCTTGATGCGCCCGTCGTTCAGGTTGATACGATCCACCACAGCCGCACCGTATTCTTTGAGCGCCATCTGATAACTACCGGTGTATTCAAAGGGCAAGCCGCTGCCGTATTCTGCGCCGCCGGCAATCCAGAGACGCGAGATGAGTTGATAGCGCATGTGCAGTCGTGCGGTGTTGCGCTGGTCCTGCGAATCGGGGATGTGACCGGTCAGCTGCGTGGTAGCGCTGACAGCATCGTCGCCGAGGAACAAGCCGCCAGTCACTGGAAACCAGGCATTGCCCACGATATAGGAATAGCTGAGGAAGCCGGAAAAGCGGTTCCAATGCGGAAGCTCAAGTTTGCCTTCCGCGCCGTACAGAATTCCTTTGCGGAAAGCTATAGGGAAACTGATCGACGTGTTGGTGATCTGGTCATCGTCCGCGTAGTTGCTGACGTAGCGACGGAAATAATTGGCGTCGAATCGGAACTGGTTGAAGAAACTCTTGCTGGCGCCGATTTCGAAGTAGTTGCCGTGCGACGGTTGCACGGGCAGGCGAAGCACCGAGGGTTCGAAAGATTGCACCTGGTTGGAACTGGCCAGCAGAATATTTTCGAACGACGGGGTTTGAAAAATGCGGTCGTAGGAGGCGTGGACGATCAGCTTCGCTGCCGGAAAGTAATGCGCTATGGAAAGACGCGGGCTTACGGCATTTTGATTGACAAGCAACTGGTAGTGGTCCCAACGCAGGCCGGCATCGACTGTCCAGTTGCCGAAGTGGATGTGATCTTGAACGAAGGCGGCCTGTTCGAGGTCAGGACGGTTGCCCGCGAAACCGAAGGTGGGCGCGGTATTGCAGTCGAATGGGTAACAGGTACCGGTCGTCGGATCCGGAATCTGACTGGCAGTAATAACGTCATTGTAGTTTTCGTGCAGAAGGAGATTATCGGATTCAAGACCCGCCTTCCATTCGTGATGGCCGTGGTGAACCGAGATGGAAGTATTGAAATATCCCTCGTTAAAGTAATTGTGCTGGAAGACGATGATGGGCCAGGAGGATGGATTGGAATCGAAGTCGTTGGAGTTGCTGCGAACCATGCCGCGGACATCCAGCAGAACGTCAGGCGAGAAAATGTGGCGAAAAGAAGCGATGCCTATCGTCTCGAAATTGTCCGCGGTCTGGAGCTGCGGCGGCGTACCAGGAGGCGGCTCTGGATCCTGCAACTGTGGGTCTTCCTGCACCTGCTCGTTGGGAATTTCGTATCGCGCCAGTTCGTGCCGAACGCTGAGAGTGAGGCGGTCTTTGGGTGTGAAGTCGCGGCTATAGCTTAAAGAGAAGTCTCCGGTGGTGCCCCGGTTGGTGTAATTTTCCGGCACCACAGGATTGAGGTAATGGGCCGTCATGTTTCCAGTTACGCTGACGCCCAGAGTGTTGTGTCCCCAGCCATATTGCGCCTGGGCAAAGGCGCCCGCTGTATCGAAGCTCCCGCCGGAAAGAACGGCTTCGCCATGCAGTCCCGGCTGTTCGTCGCGAAGTGTGTTGACTTCGACGACGCCACCCATTTTTCGTCCGTACTCCGCTGGGATGCCGGCCGTGTATATGGTCAGCGAGTCCACGTCGTCGGCTTCGATCTCGGGCCCAAAGCTGGGCGATCGATTATCGGTGAGCGGAATGCCGTCAACGACAAATTGCGTCTGATACTCGGAGCCTCGGGGATGGAGCACGGCGTTGCCTTCGTAGAGCCAGCCCGGCTGCGAATCAACCAGGTCGACCACGGAGCGGCCGGGAAGCGACGCGGGCCGGTCTGCAAGGGCCTGTTCGTCCAAATGATTGGCCGAGCCACTTTGGTCCGGATCGAGCAACGGGATCTCCCCGGTTACATTCACCGCAGTACTCAGGGCCGCGATGCCCAGGCTCACCTTGTATTCGGTGGGCAGCGCGGAGCGAATCTCGATCATGCCCCTGAATGGAGAGAAGCCGCTGCTCACAACCGTTAACTGGTACGCGCCGAAGGGAAGATTGCGGGCGGTGAGCGATCCGGCGTCGTCGGTCACGAGGGCGCGCTGCAGTTGTGCAGCTGCGCTACGGATGGTCACCGACGCCTTTATACCTAACCCGTGAGGGTCGGCAACTTT
>JBEKWZ010000196.1:0-6284 GCA_049512555.1 Candidatus Sulfotelmatobacter sp.
GTTGTTGATGGCCAGTTCCAGTGGCGTGTTGATATTTCCTTTTTCCTTGTAGCCGCGCACATGAAAGTTGTCATGATTCGTGCGGCGATACGCCAGGCGATGGATCAAATAAGGATAGCCATGAAAATTGAAGATGACCGGCTTGTCGACCGTGAATAAGGAATCGAAATCCCGGTCGGTGAGACCGTGCGGATGCTCTGTGCTGGGCTGGAGTTTAAACAGGTCGACCACGTTGATGAACCTGATCTTGATGTCGGGAAACTCCTTGCGCAGTAGTGCGGTTGCCGCCAGCGCCTCTTGTGTGGGAATGTCGCCCGCCGAGGCCATGACCACGTCGGGTTCGCCGTGCTCGTCAGTGCTGGCCCAATCCCAGATGCCGATGCCCTTGGTGCAATGCGTAATCGCGGACTCTTTGTCCATGAACTGAAGATGCAGTTGCTTGTCGCAGACGATCACGTTGACGTAGTTCTGACTCCGCAGGCAATGATCGGCGACCGACAACAGGCAGTTCACGTCGGGGGGCAGATAAATGCGCGTGACACTTGCGCTCTTGTTCACCACCACATCGATAAAGCCCGGATCCTGATGGGTGAAGCCGTTATGATCCTGGCGCCACACGGTGGAAGTGATCAGCAGATTTAGCGATGCAATGGCCTCGCGCCAGGACAGGTGATTGCAAATCTCCAGCCATTTGGCGTGTTGGTTGAACATGGAATCGATGACGTGGATGAACGATTCGTACGATGAAAAGAAACCGTGTCTGCCCGTGAGCAGGTAGCCTTCGAGCATTCCCTCCATCGTGTGTTCGCTGAGCATTTCAATGACGCGGCCGTCCGTGGCAAGTTCGCCGCCATCGCTGTCTTCGGGGAAGAATTGCTCAATCCAGAATTTCTTGCTGACCGCATAAATCGCGTCGAGCTTGTTCGACGTGTTTTCGTCGGGGGCGAAGACACGAAAATTCTTCATGTTCAGCTTCATTATGTCGCGCAGGAAAGCGCCGAGCGGAGGTGTGTTCTCCGCTTTGGTCTTTCCGGGCTTCGTGCATTCGATGCCGTACTCGCGGAAATCGGGCAGCCGCAGGGCCTTCTTAAGGCGCCCGCCATTGGCATGAAGATTCGCGCTCATGCGCCGCCTTCCTTGCGGGGCCAAGTCTTTGAATTCAGCTGCTAGATGCCCGTGCCCGTCGAAAAATTCTTTGGGCTTGAGAGCGCGCATCCAGGATTCAAGGGTGCGAAGCTGTTCAGGATCCTTTTTCACGTTGGGGAGCGGCACCTGGTGAGCTCGCCAGAATCCTTCGAGGTAATGTCCTTCGACTTCGCGCGGCGCAGTCCAACCCTTCGGCGAGCGCAGCACGATCATCGGCCAGCGTGGCCGTTCGCCTACGCCCTGCGCGCGGGCCGCCCGCTGGTGCTCGCGGATCTCGAGCACGCAATGTTCCACGGTCGCCGCCATCGCCTGGTGCATAGTCTCAGGCTCGGAGCCTTCCACAAAATAAGGCGTCCAGCCGTAACCGCGCAGCAGGTTCTCCAGTTCTTCATGCGAGATGCGTGCCAGCAAAGTCGGATTATTAATCTTGTAGCCGTTGAGATGCAGGATCGGCAGAACCGCTCCGTCGCGGGCCGGGTTTAAGAATTTGTTGACGTGCCAGGAAGTCGCGAGCGGCCCGGTCTCGGATTCTCCGTCGCCCACCACGGCGGACACGATCAGATCCGGATTATCGAACGCGGCGCCGCAGGCATGCGATAGCACGTAGCCAAGTTCCCCGCCCTCATGAATCGAGCCCGGCGTTTCAGGAGTGCAGTGGCTTCCAATGCCTCCGGGAAAAGAAAATTCCTTGAAGAAATCGCGCAAGCCTTCGACGTCTTGACTCTTTTCCGGATACACCTCGGAGTAAGTTCCTTCGAGATAAGCCGGGCCGAGAACGCCGGGCGCGCCATGCCCCGGCCCAGCCAGGAAGATCATGTCGAGATCGTATTTCTTAATCAGCCGGTTCAGATGCACATAGATGAACGACAAACCTGGGCTCGACCCCCAGTGCCCGAGCAGTCGGTTTTTGATGTGTTCCGGCCGCAGAGGTTCGTCGAGCAAAGGATTCTCGAGCAGATAAATCATGCCGAGGCTGAGGTAATTGCAGGCGCGCCAGTAAGTATCGGTGGCGCGCAGTTCGTCGGCGGTAAGGGGCTTTCCTGCGATGGTCGATCGGGTTTCGCCGTACGGAGTAAGAGAAGATATTTCTGCGGTGGCGTTCGGAGCGAGGGTGCTCATGGAATGACTCCTGCGAATTCGCAATGACTAATGACTAATGACTGAAACTGCTGAATGACGGGGCCCGCTGCTGTTTGTTGATCGTGAACTGGACGGCGAGTCGCTTACAAAAATGCGAAAAAACGTTTCCAGAATTCTACTCTCATCTGATTCACTTCTGGTTACAACGATTCTGGAACGGTCTCGAAATGGGAAGCAGCCTGCAGCCCCAGGCGCTGAACTGCGCCCCCGAGGCCGGCGCCGTGCCGGGGTTGACAGGCGCGATTCGCCCTGCTTTGATCGTTAATTATTGATCATCGATCATCGATCATCGATCATTGATCATCGATCATTGGCGAACTGCAGGCACGCCTATTGTCTTCGCATGAATACAATTGCTTGTCTTTCCGAAAAGGCAGCCCCTTCGTAAATCGGAGATCACATGAAGCCGAGATTTCTCTTCCTCATATCCTGCGCCCTAACGTTTTCTTGCTTGCCGTCGAGTGCACAGCAGGAGCGGGAGGCACGGTTGTGGCTGACCACGCCCGACCGGACGGCCGTAGTAGCGCCGCAGGCGAGCTCGCTGCATTTTTCCTCGGACGCGGGTCAGGTGCCTGCGCTGACCGTGGACGACGAGCAGCATTTCCAGACCATGGACGGTTTTGGATTTGCGCTGACGGGAGGAAGTGCGCAACTGCTGATGCGCATGGGCGCCGCGCCGCGAGCGGCCCTGCTGAAGGAGCTGTTTACCACGGACAGTGACGGCATTGGAGTGAGCTACCTGCGGTTAAGCATCGGAGCCTCCGATATGAACGAGCGCGTGTTCTCGTACGATGACTTGTCGCCGGGCGAGACCGACGTCGAGATGGCGAAGTTCAACCTCGGTCCTGATCTCGCGGACGTGGTTCCAGTCATGAAGGAGATTCTGGCGATACGGCCGGGGATCAAGCTTCTGGGATCGCCCTGGTCGGCTCCGGCGTGGATGAAGACCAACGATGACGTGAAGGGTGGCGAGCTCAAGCCAGAATATTACGACGCGTTCGCCAAGTA
The DNA here is from genome assembly GCA_049512555.1 of Candidatus Sulfotelmatobacter sp. Lineage (GTDB taxonomy): Bacteria > Acidobacteriota > Terriglobia > Terriglobales > Acidobacteriaceae > Sulfotelmatobacter. The sequence continues at coordinate 3,295 of JBEKWZ010000196.1, forward strand.
TTTCGTGAAGTACATTCAGGGGATGCGCGAGCAAGGGATTACGATTGACGCAATCACGGTCGAGAACGAGCCGCTGAATCCGAAGAACACACCCAGCATGGTGATGTTCGCGCCGCAACAGGACACGTTCATTGCGAAGCACCTGGGGCCGGCGTTCGAGAAGGCCGGGATTCGGACCAAGATCCTGCTCTACGATCACAACCCGGATGTGCCCTCGTATCCACTATCGATTTTGGGCGATCCTGCCGCGAGCAAGTATGTGGATGGAACGGCCTTTCACCTGTACGGCGGCGAGACGAGGGTTCTGACTGAGGTGCATGACGCGTTTCCGAAGAAGAATCTGTATATGACCGAGCAGTCGGTGGGGCGACGCAGCCAGGGGCCGCTTGGAATTGCCGAGCCGGTGAGGTCGGTGATGATTGGCGCGACTCGAAACTGGAGCCGCAACGTGCTGCTGTGGAATCTGGCGGCCGATCCACAGAACGGGCCGCACACCAATAACGGCGGCTGCACTGGATGTTCCGGGGCGATCACGATCGATGGAGATTCCGCAACCAAGAACGTCGCCTATTATGTGATGCAGCATTTTTCGCAGTTCGTGCCGCCGGGTTCGGTGCGGATCGCTTCGAGCGAGATGGAACAGTTGGCGAGCGTGGCGTTTTTGACTCCGGAGGGAAAGGTGGTGCTGGTGGTTTCGAACACGGGAAATTTTCAGAAGCCATTCGCGGTGAAATATCATGGCAAGTTTTTTCAGACTTCGCTGCCCGCGGAGTCGGCGGGGACTTATGTCTGGTAAGCGCGGACTTTCCCAACTGAGCTGGGTTGGTCTTGCGGCAGGGCTGCTGGCGGCGGCTCTGCCCGCGCTTGCCGCTCAAACCGCAAGGACCGCAAAGACCGCGAAACCGGATTTCGGACCCAACGTGCTTATTTTCGATCCGTCCATGCCGTCGCAGGAAATCCAGAAACAGATTGACTTGGTGTACGCCGTGCTACAGCACAACGAGTTCAGCCCGCAGCGGAAGGCGTTGCTGTTCCTGCCCGGAAGTTATTCCGTCGACGTGCCGGTGGGTTTCTACACCGAAGTTATCGGGCTGGGCGCGTCGCCCGATGCCACGCGCATTGCCGGCAACATGCATGCGGATGCGAACCACGAGCATAACAATGCGACCACGACCTTCTGGAGAGCTGCGGAAGGAATTTCGATCGCGCCGGCGGGTGGCACGATGCAGTGGGCGGTGTCGCAGGCGGTGTCGCTGCGGCGCATGCATGTGCGCGGCGATTTGGTGCTGCACCAGCATCATGGCTGGGCCAGCGGTGGCTGGATGGCGGATTCGCTGGTAGACGGCAATGTCGACTCCGGCAGTCAGCAGCAATGGATCTCGCGGAACTGCGACTGGAAAAGTTGGACGGGATCAAACTGGAACATGGTGTTTGTCGGCGTGGTACATCCGCCGGATGGCGCGTGGCCGTCGCCGCCATACACGACAGTCGCGCAAACACCGGTGGTGCGTGAGAAGCCGTTTCTGCAGGTGAACGCCGCGGGCGAGTTCAGCGTGCGGGTTCCGGAGTTGCACAACGACAGCGTCGGGATCACGTGGGGCGGCGGAGAAACGCCAGGAGAAACAATTCCGATCGCGCAGTTTTACATCGCGCGCCCGGATTTGGATACGGCGGAAACCATCAACGCGCAGCTTGCTCAGGGAAAGAACCTGATTCTTACGCCGGGAATCTACGAACTCACGGCTCCGATTCGTGTGACGCGGCCACATACGGTAGTGCTGGGTCTCGGGTTTGCGACGCTGCGCCCAGTGAAAGGCACGGCCGCGTTGACGACCGCTGATGCCGACGGGATCGACATTGCGGGACTGCTCTTCGATGCCGGTCCAAGCGAATCTCCGGTGCTGCTCGAGGTTGGACCCGAGGGAAGCCGGGCGCGCCACGTCAAAAATCCGATCACTCTGCACGATGTTTTCTTCCGCGTCGGCGGCGCCGGCGTCGGCCGGACGAAAGTGAATCTGAAGATCAACAGCAACGACACAATCGTGGACCATACCTGGATCTGGCGGGCGGACCATGGCGACGGAGTGGGCTGGGATCTGAATACCAGCGCGAACGGGTTGGTAGTGAATGGCAATCAGGTCACGATCTATGGCTTGTTTGTGGAACACCATCAGCAATTCCAGGTTCTGTGGAACGGCAACGGTGGAAGGACGTATTTCTATCAGTCCGAAATTCCTTACGATCCTCCGAATCAGGCGAGCTACACCAGCGCGCCGGGCGTAAACGGCTGGGCTTCGTACAAAGTGGCAGATGGAGTCACGAGTCATGAAGCGTGGGGGCTGGGCGTGTACAGCGTCTTTATTTATCCGGACGTAGTTCTCACGCGAGCGATCGAGACGCCCAAGAGTCCGCAAATACGGTTCCACGACATCATCACAGTTGCGCTTGGTAACCGGGGCGTGATCAGCCATGTGATCAACGACACGGGTGAGGCGACCTCGATCCATCCGCGCGTGACGCCAAAGGTGACGGATTTTCCGTGAAGCCGAAGCAGACCCGCTTGCGCCGGCTCTGGAGCATAATTTGTTCGCAGGTCGAGGAGCTTCGCTTGCGCATGGATGAAAGATAAATACTTGATCCTCCCGCGTTGCATGTCATAAGCTCTGCCCCAGAAGAAGTACAAGTTATTGGGAAAAGAGTAGGGTGCAGGGAAAGCAGCTTGCAGCTATTCGCGGTTGTGATTGGCGAATTTCCTGAGGATCTGAGATGTCTTTATATGAGTGGTGCCAGTGGCTGCAGCACACGCGTTTCGCCACGGCGATCAGCGAATCGGACTGGTTGTTCCCCCTGATTGAAGGTAGCCACATTCTGGCGCTTCCCTTGTCCGTCGGTATGATCGTCATTCTCGATCTTCGCCTGCTCGGCATTGCCTTTCGCGAAGGACCAGGGGCGAAGCTGGTGCTTAACGTGATGCGCTGGTCCAAGATCGG